>JAHBAU020000047.1 GCA_018499905.2 Candidatus Saccharimonadota bacterium
AGATGTGTATAAGAGACAGGACCTGACGTTTGAAGAGGCAGTCTTTGGCGTTGAAAAAACGATTGCCATCAATCTGCAAGATAATTGCGGCCATTGCAAGGGCACAACGGTTGAGCCTGGCTATGAATTAAAAACCTGTGAAACTTGTAAGGGTTCGGGGCAGGTAGCGCGCGTTACGCAAACTATCTTTGGCAATATTCAACAGGCCGCAATCTGTCATACCTGTCATGGGCAAGGTAAAGTCCCTGAAAAAGAATGTTCAGTTTGCCACGGCAAGGGCACAGAAGCAAAGCGGCAGGAAATACGGCTCAAGGTCCCGGCCGGTATTGATGACGGCGCGGTTATTAGGCTAAGAGAGCATGGTGAAGCAATTGCGCATGGCCCCAAGGGCGATTTGTACGTCAGTGTTAGGGTCAAGCCACACAAGAAATTTACCCGAGAAGGCCAGCTTATTCTGAGTGAGGAAGTGATTGATAT
Organism: Candidatus Saccharimonadota bacterium; assembly: GCA_018499905.2. Taxonomy (GTDB): domain Bacteria; phylum Patescibacteriota; class Saccharimonadia; order Saccharimonadales; family AQU-01; genus AQU-01. The sequence continues at coordinate 478 of JAHBAU020000047.1, forward strand.
GGTTGACGCCGCACTCGGAACTGAAATTGAAGTCGATACCGTCGATGGACCTGTCAAAATGCGTGTGCCAGCCGGTACGCAGAGCGGCACGGACTTTAAATTATCTGGCCACGGCGTGCCTCATCTCAAATCTGATTCCCGCGGCGCTCATATTGTGACTATCACCGTAGAAACCCCCACCAAGCTCAGCAAACGTCAAGAAGAACTCCTTCAAGAATTTAAATCAGCACCCAAAAAACGCTTTTTCTAAAGCTTGAGGTTGGGATCGAGGCCAACTTGAAGCTCAGCCCTTTTTCTCTCGGCTGCTTGGAGTACATGGTCTTCAATACGGTTCTGATGCGCTCGCATGACACCCATGGCGGCATCTAATTCATGTAAGTCGGTAAGGTTTCTAATTTGATCAAGACTATTGTTTATCTTGCCTGTCTGCTTGCCTAGGATCATTGTAATATCTGCTCTCGCTAGCAAAGTTTCTGGAGTGTCAAAAGGTTGTCTATCTGCAAAACCTCCCGAAACAGAAACACCAAGCCCCTCATAGTCGGTACCTCTGAATGCTGCTTCTAGATCGGCATTCACTCTGACTGTCTGAACGTCATTAGCGTTTCTTAGCGCATCAGGGTCCGGCGATAATTGCGGGTCAACTATCGAGTACTCGTCGCGTTGTTCGTTTTCTGCCCATATCTTCGGCGATATAACAATAAACTCATCACCACCGGTTCTTGCGACCACTTCTCCCTCTCGATTAAACACATCATGTAACTTTTGACCTACGGTTCGTATGATTGCGTCACCGGCTTGATGCCCCATAACATCGTTAGCTTCCTTGATGCGATTAACATCAAAGGCATAAACACGTACGTCGTCACCTCTTCTAAAGTTTGCATCCAAAGCCGCAAAGGCGGCCCGGCGATTTTTTTGACCTGTCAGCTCGTCTTCATATACGGCCGCGTGGATTCTATCAGCAGCTGCGGTAATTTGAGCAAAAGGCAGTTGTTCATCTGGAACGGCATATGCAGATCTGAGTGCATCGCCAAAATTTCGTTGTTGTGGGGTGCCGGAATGCTCTGTCATAACATTATGCTTTTTGTTTTAAATAAACTGTTCTACAATCAATCATAGCATAAGTGTACTCCTGTCGAGAAGAGTTAAACAAAAGCAGTTTCAGGAGTCGAAGAAAACGATCTAATGAGACACATGGGCACCAGCGTCTTACAGAGAATCAAAAGCGTTCAACCACGACGTCGTCTTGGTAATGAAGGCTTTATTCCACTCATTCTGACGCTTTTGGCGGTTTTGATCGCTGTTATTGTGCTGGTATATTTAAGAGTTGCTAACGCCCAAAAGTGATGAGAATCACTAGTAAATTATGGGGAAACTTGTATAATTACGCGAACTTATGACAGACAAGCAAGTAATTGGGGCTTTTGAGCAAGTTTCGTTCCCTGAATATGGGCTAGACGATGTCGTTGCCAAAATTGACACCGGTGCCTATAGCGGTGCTTTGCACTGTACAAAGATCGAGACGTACAAAGATGGTCGAAAGACACTGCTTAAATTTTCGCCATTCGATCACCCTGAGATCATTGTTACGACGGACGATTTTAAAACCAAGCACGTCAAAAGTTCAAACGGCATTCGCGAAGAACGGTACTTCGTGACCACCACCATCTGCATAGATAACAATCCATACACCATCAGTATGAGTCTGGCGAACCGCAGTGAGATGCGCTGGCCAGTTCTTATTGGCCGGAGTTTCTTAAAGAAGAACCGCTTCCTGGTTGACTCCAGCAAAGCCTCTCGGTATGGTAAGACCTGAAAGGGGCTAGTAATCCAATCATGAAAATTGCAATTTTATCTCAAGGTCCCGGAAACTACTCAACAAAGCGACTCGTCGAAGAAGCCGAAAAGCGCGGTCACGATGTGCGAGTTATTAATTATGCCAAATGCTATGTAACCATCGAAAGTAGCAAGCCGGTTATCCGTTACGAAGGTCAGGACTTAAATGACATTGATGTGGTTATCCCGCGCATTGCATCTAGCCTGACAAAATACGGCACGGCAATTTTGCGTCAATTTGAGCTAAAAGGAGTATTTACCACTGCCCGCTCAATCGCAATCAATCGCACGCGCGACAAACTGCGAGCCACCCAGATTTTGGCCCAATCAGGGGTTGGTATTCCAAAAACTGTGTTTGCCCGTGAAACCGCAGATCTAGACGATGTGGTGGTTCAGGCGGGTGGCGCGCCGCTGATCATCAAAGTTGCCCGTGGCACCCACGGCAACGGCGTGGTGTTGGCCGAAACCCGCAAAGCTGCTCAAGCGGTAATGCAGGCCTTTTACGTGGAAGGTGTGTCGTTCTTGGTGCAGGAATTTATTGGCGAAGCAGCCGGAAGTGATATACGTGCCTTTGTGGTCGGCGGCAAAGTCGTCGCCAGTATGAAGCGACAGAGCCTAGACGATGATTTTCGGTCAAACTTGCATCAAGGCGGCGAAGGCAAGCCAGTCAAACTGACTGATCTGGAGCGCAAAACTGCACAAAAAGCTGCTCGAGCCATGGGGCTGCCAGTCTGCGGTGTGGACATGCTAAGAAGTGAACGCGGCCCGCTGGTACTTGAAGTCAATTCCAGCCCAGGCTTTGGTATCGAAAAGTACACCGGTCACAACGTTGGCGAAAAAATAATTGAATATGTTGAACAAAATGCCAAACGCCAAACCCGCAAAGACCGAGTTGGCGCTTAAAAGGCCCAGCCAAAAAGAGTTGATCGTCAAGGCGGCTCGTAAACATACAGAAATATTGATTGCGGCCGTCCTGGTAGTGAGCGCCGTATCCTTTGGCGCGTATCTGCGGGTCTCTGGTCCGTCACCAGGCACGCTCGTCATGAATGGCATGGTATTTAGGGCTGAGGTAGTTGATACGCCGCAAGCAGTAGAAAAAGGACTGTCTGGCCGGCAATCCCTCGCACCTGATGCTGCAATGCTGTTCGTGTTTGATGAGGCTAAAACCTGGTGTTTTTGGATGAAGGATATGGAATTCTCGTTAGATATACTTTGGCTTGATGACAGTAAAACAATTGTCGCTGTTGAGTCTGATTTGACACCAGAAACCTACCCGCAGGACTATTGCCCGCCAAAACCGGCGCTGTATGTTGTTGAAGTCAGGGCTGGTACTGCTGACCAGTTAGGTTTGAAGCCAGGTGTGCAGGTCAGTTTTACTGATCAATAAACATGCTATATTAAGCTTATGCTTCCCGATATATTACTCGCACTTATAGCCGTTTTGCCGCTAATGCTGCTTTTGGTGCTTCGAAGCAATGCGGCCATTGTGTTTTTAGCCGCTTGCAGCGGTGTTCTGTTACAGCAGCAGTTTGGGCCTGATGCCCATATGATTCTTGATGCACTGCTGCCACGTTCGAGCTCTGTCTATAAACAAGCACTGGATATTGGTTTGGTAGCTCTAGTACCTCTCGTAGCTATGATTATGCTCCGCAAAAAGGCGAAGGGGTTTAAGTATCTGCTGGGTGTCATCCCTGGCATTTGTACTGGACTATTGATGGTGTTGGCCCTCGTGCCTTTTGTGTCCAGCATTACCCAGGACAACATGCGAGCGACAGAATTCTGGCGCAACTTGTATGAATTCCGCGGTGCGGTCGTGTTACTTGGTGTGGCCAGCAGTTTGCTCATCCTAAAACCGAGCAAAAAGCATGAGGACGCGCACAAAAAGCACCATAAATAAACGTTGAAAATAATACACTAAAAAACCAGTAACCATTTAATCTGTCAAGGTATGTATTACAGGGGTTTGCACCAATAGCAAAAGAATTTACGTGCTATACTGGTTAAGCCTTTATTTCTAAATAAGGAGGGTAGACAAGTTTATGACAATAGCTAAGAAAAATGTGCAACGGTATCTGCTGGCAGTAGTTGCGTCGGTGGCGTTGTTTTCTGCAACACCTGCAGCGGTTCTTGCGCACGGAAACCAGGGTGGGGGCCGTGGTTGGGGTTTTGGCCACTTAAAGGGCCGCCATGGTATGTACTGGCAGCTGTGTAAAACCGACAAAGAAGGCTTTAAGGTTCGATTGCACCGTAAATGGATGAGTGTTGAAAGTTTTCAAGAAAAGTATGCCAAGGTGCTTGATCGGCTCGATACATTTGTGGCAGAGAATAACCTCACGGTAGAAAATGCCGACGAGCTGAAAAGTGCGATAGATACTGCCGCTGCCACTGTCACGACCGAGCTTAATGAGCTCAAGGCCATTAAAGATGCGGTCAACTGCGACGATGAAGAATCTGTAGAAGCTAATAGTGAAGCCTTTAAGGCACAGGTCCAAGCAGTAAAAGATGTTTTAAAAGCCTACAGAGAAGCGCTGAAGGCCTATAAGCAGGCAATTCATGCTGCCGCTGACGCCGCTAACAGCGAATCTGAGTAGATTGTTTTAGGCTCATGAGGCGAAAACTACTGGTCGGCGTGCTGATATTGATCGTACTGGGGCTCATTTACTTTGTGCCTACACAATCCGATTCGGTAAACACCGGCCAGGGGTTTGGCAGCCCGCCTTCCTCAACGACTACTACAGAACAGACGAGTGAGCCGTCGACAGACACTGCTGCTCCGCCAGCTGCGACCCAGCCTCCTGTTACATCAGATAGTCCAAAAAAGGTTGATACAACACAGCTAAACGATGTTGACGCATCACTCAATGATGATCTCGACAGCGAAGTCGACGGATCTTTCTAGTAGTCGATCAAAGTGAATGAAACCTGCACATTGTCGCCAGGCCACAGGTCGTTTTTTGTGCGGGCTTCCTTTTTTACTGGCAACAAATAACAACTAGTTTTGGCATCTGGAAAAATTGATGTCTTCCAGGAATACGCTCCGACGCTAACTGTCACTCTAACTGAGCCAAAACCGCGGCGAGGCCCAGCAGTGATAGCTTTAATTTCTTGGCTGATGTTTTTCGGGATAGTTATAAAGTGCCAGGCAGCATCACCGGCATATAGCCAGAGCTCTGCTTTGAAAGTGTAGACCATACCTTTATTTAAGCATGCTTTGGCAAGAGGATGAGGGTGGTCAGTTTATTTTTAGGCAACGCGTTTAAGGCGGTCAGAGGCATGAGGTGTGAACGGTAGTGCTTGCCCATACTGAGGGTGTAAATGTCATAGTCGAGTTTAGCTAGCAGTGCGTCCAGCTTACTCTTTAATGGGCTTTTAGGATCGTACTCTAGGATCATAGGTGGGTGAAAGCGTTTTAATGTTTGAGCGGCTCCCAGCAAGACGCCCAGCTCATAGCCTTCAACGTCAAGCTTTATGAGGTCAACGTGGGTTAAATCGGCAGTGTAATCATCGAGGCGCCGAACATTGACTTTAACAGGCTTGCCGTAGGTGTGATCGGCACGCTGTCTGGTAAGCAGGGTACTGCTGCCGCGCTCAGTCAGATCGGGGCGCATTGATACTGTACCGGCTTTGGGCCCCAGCGCAACCTGGTGAACCTCAATATTACTTAACTTGTTAAGCTTAATATTTTCTCTTAAATTATCGACAATACCAGGCAATGGCTCAAATGCTAATACTTTGCCATTTTTAGCAAGCTTGGCAGCGTAAAGGCTCAAGGCACCAATGTTCGCACCAATGTCTAGAACCACAGAATCATCGGCACAAATCATCTTCATTACTTTTAGTACGCCTGCTTCGTAGCCTCCCAGGTAATACAAATCGTTATCAATAAAACCCGGGCGGTGCTTCGGGTCGACAATAATATCGTAACCATTAATTGTCTTAATGATGGCGGCACCACTGCTTTTGGGGAGCAGTAATTTGGCAATGCTGAATTGCCAGCCGACGGAATCAAAAAACGGGAAGCGGGTGAGGAGCCAGTTTATTTTTCGCGTGATAATAAAGCGCGGGTTGCGACGGGTATCAATCATGAACTTTTAAGTGTAGCCAACCCTCTAATGCTTTGCAAGCAGCTGCCTTTATGCCGACCAAAGATAATACTCTCTGCCGTCGGTGCCTGTGGCGTAGATTGCGCCATCACTCTGTGGAATTGGATTTTTGACCAACCTTCCCTTAAGGTTCGGCTGGAATTCTTCCAATACCTCTCGTACATAGTCTGGATTGTCCATTAAGGAATAATCGTCAGTGGCATAGTACCGTTTTCCTTTGTATGTAAAGCGATACACAGATTGCATGCCAAAGATATGTGATTTGAATGCTCGAAATTCTGTGATTTCTTTTGCATCCACATTGGCAACTATGCCGTATGTTCTTAACAGCTCGCTTACTATTTTTGAATCATGCATAGTACTCAGCCCATAACTCCTCATTAGAACCTGCAGTAACACCTGTAGTCTGAGAAATGGCATGATTCTGCAATGATTCTCTCCGGTCTACAATGCCTGAAACGATGCCGCTTTTACGCCAGAACTGCCCTTCAACTCTTCTAGCCAGATGTTCTTCGAGGTTATGGCTTCCATAAATATCAGGTTCACCCAAAGGGAGTGCGGTGCTGCCGACAAATTCGGCTGCACGAATGCCCGTTGCGTATGTCGATTCTGGATCAATCCCAAATACATATTCGCCGATGCCTAGCCTATAGCCTAGGTACCGCTCGGCATTCACACCGAGTGATTCCTGAGGATCCAGGCCAAGTATGATGGCTTGCATATTTGCAGGGTGAATTGGAGCGAGGATGGCGTCTATATTTTCTACGTACTGGTCAACAAGCTCTCGATAATCTTGCCATCGTGTTTCGTGCGGTAGGCTTTTATCCAAAAAGCCCGGCGCGTTCGTAATGTCTGTAGCCCGGACGGATCCATCAATGTCACATGCAAGGGCAGGGTCAATGCCAGTAATAACATGCGACCAAAACAGTAAATAGTCGGCCTGTCCCCAACCTGCAACCTTTCCAAGACTAGCTGGCACAACCACATCTGATCTTTGTACGCCAAGATCCCCATACTGTGCAGTAAGTGCGTCAGCTACTAACAGCCCGTGGGCGCCATTTCTTGCCAACGCTTCACCAAAGTTCAGGCCTTGATCTCGCACATAACCACCAGAAGTAATGGCCATGCTTACATATATACACGGGTCGAAACTGCTATCTGCAACAAAAGTTCGATAAGCCGAGTAGGCATCAGCCGTGGCGGGATTGTCAGCGGCTTCTAGCTCAGCAAAAACAGGCCTGTATGGATCTATTTCATGCGCCATGCTTGTCATACTCAGATTTTGGCAGATGTGCGCGTCAATGCAAGCTCTAGCAAAATATGTTTTGTGCTAGGTATGGTGGGACTCGCCTCGCAGGCAAAAGAAATATACTTTTGCCAATGCGACCACTCGCTATCTCCCCGAGATAGCTCGGGCAAGGGGCCAGGGAAGTCCCCCGGACTTCCCGTTCGAGTCCTCACCGGGCGCCTGGCAATCAAGTACGTCGGAGAGGGGCTCGGTCACCTTTGGCGACCCCGAAACTTCACGATTGGCAACAAGTTGCCATCGGAAGGTTTCCTTGCGAATTGCCCCCGGCAATTCTCACCCGCGACACGAATCGTGTCCCGTGCGAGCCCGGGGGATCCAAAGAAAAGACCCCAGTCAAGCTGAGGTCATTTCTTTGGAGGGCCCACCGGGGCTCGAACCCGGGACACGAGGCTTAAAAGGCCTCTGCTCTACCAACTGAGCTATGGGCCCTCGTCTATGTGTGATGATTGGACAATTGTACTGCCGACAAAACAAGTTTGCTCGGCACTACTAATTATCCAACCAAGCCATCTCCTCTAAAAATCATAAACAGCAGTAAACTGCTTAGTTCATGATTTTTGTCAAAGACAAGGGGATAAGAACAGGGGACATTATCTGTTAAATTGCGTGAAATGTCAATTTGTACAACAGGGGCGATCTAGGTGAGAATAATTGTGGCGAGGCCCAAGAAGGCCATGAAGCCCAGGACATCGGTGGCGGTGGTGATGAATATGGTGGCAGAAGCGGCTGGATCTTTACCAAGTTTTTGCATAATAAGCGGCACAATGGTGCCAAAACAAGCGGCAACAAGCAGATTGATGATCATGGCCATAGCAAGAATAAAGGCAATCTTGAAGTCATGGTTCAAGACGATCACTACCGCGGCCACCAACACGCCGTTTATGAGCCCGTTTATAAAGCCAGCGCCTAGTTCATTGCGCAGTGTTTTCCAGACGGTTTTGAGCTCGATCTGATTAAGCGCAATACCACGTACTTGCACAGCAAGGGTCTGTGTAGCGGCATTGCCGCCCATGCCGGCGACAATCGGCATGTAGATTGCCAGGAGTACGAACTGGTCTAAGGTATCTTCAAATAGCCCGACGGTAAAAGCGGCCAAGAACGCCGTTCCTAGGTTGATGATTAGCCACCGATAGCGGTTTTGGACTTTGCGTTGAATAGAGTCGGTGACGCTCTCTTCTTGGCGGATACCAGCAAAGTCGTACAGGCTAGAGGCTTCGTTGTCTTGGATGAGTTTTAAGATATCATCTGAGTAAATGATGCCGAGCACGGCATCATGATCGTTAATGACAGCAACTTTGCCGTGCGGATGATTACGAAACATATCCATGACTTCATCATGCGTGGCGGCGTAAGAGATGCTGGGCATCTTTTTGACGTACTTGCCGATGAGCTCATGGCGAGCCGCAAAACCAAGCTCATGACCAGGTAAAAAACCGTTCAAGTGACCGTCTTTCATGACCAGTATGGCTGGTGGTCGACCGGTAGCTTTCTCGTGTTGTTTAAACTTTTTGGCGACACTCGAGATATTTTCTGTGACGTCGGCTTGAATGTAGTCCAGGGTCATGAGGCCGGCTGCGGTATCGGCGTCAAACTCCAGGAGTGTTGATAGCGATTTTTTGACCTCTTGGCTTAAAAGACCAAGCACTTTTTCGCGGCGGTGCTTAGTGAGTAGCTGTAGAATGTCAGTTGCATCATCCGGGTCGATAGCTTCTAGGATGGCGACCAAATCGGGCTCTGGTATATGGATCAGGATGTCGCGTTTGACATGTGGCGTTATTGTGCCAAGCAGTTCCAGTCGTTTTTCAAACGGCAATTCCAAAAAGATGGTAACGCGGCGATCCTTGTTGAATAACAGCTCACTTAAAGAGAATGGGTTAAGCGACGGGATTTTATTTGTCAAATTCACGTGAGCAGTCCTTTGCTTTTGTTTTTTGACTTATGTACTTACTCCTTATTGTACGCCGAAAACAATCAAAAGAGTTAATTAATCTATTTTTCATCGATTTATAAACGCCAGCATTATGCACGGATCAGAGAGCTGACTATGCTGGCGATATGGACGCGAGGCATGCATTGCGGCGGACGACATATATGACGCTCTTCTTGGCTGGGACATTGGCAGGTCTTGGCGGGTCCCGACTACGACTAGATATCGCTTTAGAAGTGATGTTGGCTGCCATAGCTTTGGTGACGGTTGGATTTAAGTATCGAGTGATGTTGCCGGTTGGGTTAGTAGTGCTTGGTGGTAGTTTCGGGCTGTGGCGAGGCGAGTCATTCATGACCAAGGTTGATGCCATTACAAAGCTTGGTGGCCGACAAGTGGTCGTGCGCGGATTTGCGGCTAGCGATAGTGTCTATGGCGACCGGGGGCAAATGGAATTTGATCTTAGTAGTCTTCAAGTTCTTGAGCCCGAGCCGTCGCCCTTAGCTGGCAAGATGCTGGTGCGCGGCTTTGGTGAAAACATGATTTATAAGGGTGACAACGTAGAAATTAGCGGCAAATTATATGTATCCCGCGGATCGCGACAATCTGGCGTGAGTTTTGCAAATATTCGCGCGCTTTCACGGTCGCAAGGTTCATTAGATAAGGTGCGGCGTAAGTTTGAAGCCGGCATGTTGTCGGCTTTGCCAGAGCCGCTTGGGTCATTTGGCCTTGGACTGCTCATTGGACAGCGAAGCAACCTGCCCAAAAGCTTGAGCGATGAGCTATCAATTGTTGGGCTGACGCATATCGTGGCGGTTTCTGGCTACAATCTGACGATTATTCTGCGGGCTATGAAACGCTTATTGGCGCAGCGTTCGAAGTTCCAGGCGACAGCTGCATCGGTAGTATTGATGCTAGTATTTTTACTATGTACGGGCTTTAGTGCTTCAATAGTGCGCGCCTCGCTAGTCAGTTCTTTAAGTTTATGGGCGTGGTACTACGGCAGAACTTTTAAGCCGCTCTTGCTCATCTTGCTAGCTGCGAGTGTGACGGCTCTCGTGAACCCATTTTATGTGTGGTCGGATATAGGCTGGTATTTGTCGTTCTTGGCATTTTTTGGGGTGTTGGTCATTGGGCCACAGCTTGTTCGTCTGCTGAGTAAACGTGGCGAACCAAAGATACTTTTGTCGGTTCTCACGGAAACGCTTTCGGCACAGCTCATGACAACACCGATCATTATGTATATATTTGGCAGGTTTTCGTTGATAGCTATTGTGTCGAACATCCTCATTGTGCCACTCGTTTCGGTAGCCATGTTGGTTAGTCTGATTGCCGGGCTTGGCGGCATGCTGCTGCCGGCTATAAGTGGCTGGCTGTCATTGCCAGCGCGCTACCTTCTAACGTATATGATTGACTTAGTACACATTATGGCAGGGGTTTCGTGGGCATCGTTTGAACTGCCGTTAAATCTAGTATGGATGCTATTGGCTTACGCGGCACTGGTATTGGGCGTTCTAGCGATGGTTAGGAAAAACAGGGGTAAAGATGGTACAATAAGTTCATTAGAGACAAGCAGCTAAGCAGGGAAAAGCTATGAGCGGACACAGTAAATGGTCAACAATCAAACGGCAAAAAGCGCTAACTGACGCTAAACGCGGGGCAGTCTTTACACGGCTTGGCAATCAAATTGCCATTGCTGCCCGCAGCGGAACTGATCCAGCTTTGAATGGGGCACTAGCCATGGTCATTGAAAAAGCCAAAGCGGCCAACATGCCCATGAGTAATATTGAACGGGCTATTCAGCGGGTGTCCGACAAGAATGCCGCACAACTGACTGAAGTGATGTACGAAGGCTACGGTCCTGGCGGTGTAGGTATTTTGGTAGAAGTAGCCACCGACAACATTAATCGAACCTATCCAGAAGTTCGCTTGGCATTTAGCAAGCATGGCGGCAGTATGGCTGAGAAAGGCGCGGTGGCCTTTCAGTTCGATCATAAGGGCGTGATTAGGGTGAAGGGAACGGGCGAAGAGCAACTACTGACTATTCTCGATTGTGGTGCAGAAGATGCAGTTGAAGAGGGCGATGAAACCATTGTGTACACCGATGCCAAACAATTAGCAGCCGTTCGCGACGCCATAAAGGCTGCCGGGCTTGAATTAATTGATGCAGAACTAGCCTATGTGCCCAAAAATACCATCACCATCAGTGACAAAGAAACCGCCGGAAAAATTGAACGACTCATGGACGCCCTAGACGAGCTAGACGATGTGACCAACAGTTACTCCAACTTTGATATTGCCGAAGGGCTTTTGTCGTAAAAGGGCACGAGAAAGCTCATGCGCATACTTGGCATTGACCCCGGCACAGGTATTCTTGGATTTGGGGTGATTGATGTTGTCGGCAGCAAGGCTCAGCTGGTGGATGCTGGGGTTATCAGGACGCCGGTAAAAGAAGACGACGCGATTCGATTACAAACAATTTATGACGAGCTATCAGATATTATTATGCAGACCAAGCCACAGGCTATGTCTGTCGAAAAACTGTTTTTTGCACAAAACGTGACGACGGCTATGACGGTAGCTCAGGCGCGTGGCGTCGTGCTGCTCTGTGGCATGCAGAATCAGCTGACGATTGCCGAATATACGCCGCTCCAAATCAAGCAGGCTTTAACGGGTTATGGTCGTGCCGATAAAAAGCAGATCCAGGAAATGGTCCGTGTACTCTTAGGCTTAAAAGACGTACCCAAACCCGATGATTGTGCCGATGCGCTGGCCGCGGCTATCTGTCACTCGATGAATGTGAGATAATCTGTAAATGATCGCGACGCTGGAGGGAATTATTGATGAACAACTGCTGGACAGTGTGATACTGAATGTCCAGGGTGTTGGTTATGGGGTGGCAGTTACGGTAGAAGATCATGGCCAACTGACGGCTGGCAAGCCAGCAAAACTATTTATTTATGAACATATACGTGAAAATAGTTATGACTTGTTTGGGTTTGTAGGACGCGATACAAAACAGCTATTTGAACTGTTGCTTGGCGTAAATGGTGTTGGACCAAAGATGGCCATGAGTATTTTGAGTATCGGTAATAGCTCAGAAGTGCGGTCAGCCATCGCCGGGGGTGATACTAAGCTAATCCAACGGGCGAATGGAGTGGGCAAGCGGGTGGCCGAACGGGTCGTCGTCGATCTCAAAGACAAAGTCGGATTGACAGGCGTCGATTTGGCAGATACAGGGCTACTATTATCTGAGTCGACAGCCGCCGGCGATGAAGCAGCCCAGGCGCTTATGTCACTTGGCTATAGCCCGGCTGATGCGATGCTGGCTCTCAAGTCAATCGATAGCAGTCTCTCAACAGAAGAAAGAATCAAATTAGCTTTGAAGGGGAAGCCATGAACATAGTGATTACCGGCGCAAGTGATGGCATTGGCGAGGCGATGACTCGCGCCTTTTGCAAAGAGCACACTGTCATTATGTTGGCGAGAAACGAAGAGAAGTTGGCCAAAATTGCGAAGGAAACTGATGCGGAGTTTATGGTGTGTGATGTCCGTGAGGCAGACCAAGTAAAGCAGGTTTTTGAAGACATTGTAAAAAAGCACGGCACAATAGATGTACTCGTGAACAATGCGGGCGTTATTGTAAACGGCGACGTGACGGAGACAGAAGACGAAATTATCAAAAACGTCATCGACACCAACACGCTTGGCGCAATCTATGCCGCCAAGTATGCACTGGTAGGTATGAAGCAGGCCAAGGACGGGCTCATCATCAATGTAGTTTCGCAGGCCGGTGTGACCGCTCGGGCCAACCGCTCTATCTACAACGCTTCCAAATGGGCGCTGACTGGATTTACTCGGGCTATCCAAGAGGAGGCGTCCGAATATGGTGTGAGGGTGACCGGATTCTATCCGGGAACCATCTATACCGATTTATTTAAAAAAGCTGGTTTGTCTATCGACACGAGTGCTTTGACGACCGAAGATATTGTCAAAGCGGTAGCTTTTATCATTAATCAGCCAGCCACTGCCTTTATTCCGCATTTCGAAATTAAGCCAAAGTATTTAGGTAAATAATGGCGATTGAGCGAATTGTAAACAGTACCAGTGAGCCCGATGATCCAAAAGACCAAGAGCTAGAAAATAGCTTACGGCCCAAAGATTTTGCCAGCTACATCGGCCAAGATCGGATAAAAAAGAACTTAAAGCTGGCCATTGAGGCATCGCAAAAACGGCAGGAGCCGCTAGACCATGTCTTGCTATTTGGCCCGCCGGGACTGGGCAAAACCACCATGGCTAGTGTGATTGCCAATGAAATGGGTGCGCAAATTCGCATAACCAGCGGGCCGGCGATCGAGCGGGCGGGCGATTTGGCAAGTTTGTTAACCAATTTACAGGATGGCGATATTTTGTTTATTGACGAGATCCATCGTCTGCATCGTTCGGTTGAAGAAGTGCTTTATAGCGCCATGGAAGACTTCAAGATTGATATTATGCTAGGCAAAGGGCCAAGTGCTCGGAGCCTTCGCTTGGATGTGCCCAAATTTACCCTTATTGGCGCAACAACTCGCACTGGCGCCTTAGCTGCACCACTAAGAGATCGATTTGGCATGGTGCATCGGCTGGAGTTTTATTCGCCGACAGAGATTGCCGAGATTATTAAACGCGCAGCTTCAATACTTGGCACGGATATTCATTCTAACGCCGCAGAACTTTTGTCCACTCGTGCTCGCTTAACGCCTCGTATTGCCAATCGCTTGCTGAGAAGGGTACGCGACTTCGCCGACGTGAACGGTGATGGGATTATTGACGAACCGCTCACCACCCAGGCGCTACAACTATTAGAAATTGATGAACTCGGACTCGATCCGGCGGACAGACAATTACTCTCGAGCATCATCGAGTCTTATGGCTTTAACCCAGTTGGCCTCAATACGCTCGCCGCACTGACTGGTGATGAAGCGACAACCATAGAAGACTATTACGAGCCATATCTCTTACAAATAGGTCTATTAGAACGGACGCCGCGCGGACGAAAGATCACTCATAAGGCTCTAAAGCATATGGGCAAGTCAATCGGATCCCAGGATGAGCAGACGAAACTGGTATAATGACTCATATGTCGCATTCACCTGAACACCAGATGTCCGAGCACCAATTGCAAGAAGCCAGTCACTTATCGGGGATTGCCAAGCGATTGTTTAAGTACATCGAATTTGATGATGACGAAATGATGATCCGGGAAGTTAGAAAACACCCAATCGGGCTGTTGTTTACCTGGATTACGGGCATTTTTGTCTTGTTTGTCATCATGGGCATCACTTTTTTTCTTTCGTCACAGGTTAAAAATGTAGATAGCGTCAATGATAGCAATGGAGCTATCCAAACCATAATTTTATTTGTGGGCTTAGTATTGAGCCTACTTAGTGTTGTTGCGACGGCTATTTCAGCCTGGCTGTACACCAGCAATGTACTGTATGTCACCAGTGAAAAGATTGCCGAAGTAAGATACTTAAGCATTTTTAATCGACGGGTGACACAGCTCAATATAGGTAAAGTAGAGGACTTAACAGTCAATCAGCGCGGCATATTGCCGAGAATCTTCAACTACGGCAATATTTTAATTGAAACAGCAGGTGAGACAACCAATCCTGACTTTACTTATGTGCCAATGCCGAACGACGTGTCTAAGTCAATCTTGCAGGCTCACGAGAATTACGTCGAGAAATACGGTAATTAGCACACAATAGAGATACTCCTTCAGGGTTTCTCACCAAAGCCAGCAAGATCGAATAGATCTTGCCCGTCTGCTCTTACTGATGCACAGCGCCGCAGATACGAGCCACTAACATTTTATTCACTAAAGGGGTTGTCTCGAGCATCTTGAAAGAGGGCTTTAACTTCGACACTGTTGTCTTCGAGATTTTGCACTTTGTTGACAATGGCTTCATCAACTTTTGGTCGTTGCACAGTGTTAAGTTTCTCGGTGATGGCGTCATCGGATGGTTCGGCAGTTGTCAATCCGTTGATACGAAAAACCAGGTAGCTGTAGAGCCCAAGCATGGCAACCACAAATACTAGCCCCAGGTACTTCAGCAAGGTTTGCGAAAGTGCCTGGAGTTTCTTGGTAACTGCGCTTAGATTGAGTGAAGTAGCCATAGGTAGTTCCTTTACGGTTTGATGTAGGCGTTAAGAGTCAAATTGAAGGTGAGCAAGTCACGGTCGCCTGGATTTGGCTGGACAGTGACGGTGCTAACTTGCGCGGTGCGGCGGTTTTGTTCAAGGTCGTGCAGGAAGCCGATGAAATTATCGTACGACGTCGGTGAAGTGGTGTCCTGCTGGACTGTAATAAGCAAGCTATAGACTCCGGTAATGCCTTCAACAGGCTGTACTTGCGTCACGGGTGTCTTGGGCGTCGAAGGCGTCGTGCTGCTACCCTCTGAACCGGATGAAGTTGCGGCAGGAGCCTGGGTTTGGCCAAGTGTCGAGGCCGGGAAGCTGATGCTAGCGAATTTGATGCCATGCTGCTCGGCAATCTTAACGATCTCGCGAACAGCGGCAGCCTGGTCTTTGTCTTTGGGTACCACTGTATTGGCGATCTTTTCCAATTCGGAGTAGTTTTCGACATCACGCTTTGATCGGCTGAGCGAGGCTTGCTGTTCATCCAAGACGGCGCTTTCCAACTTTAAATCGGATAGTTTACCCGATTTACTGGCCAGCATCTGACTAGCACCAAATACCGCACCAAAGTTAAGCACTGCCAATATGACGACGATCCCGATCATCACAAAGTACATGCGCTTATTATTCATCGCTAGTTACCTGTGGCTTTCGTGTTAGCACTGCTGATAAATAAAAATGGATTGTTTTTGGCAAACAAGGCGCGAATAGTGACCGTACAAGGATAGCGCGGATCGGAGGAGTTGGCTGAGCAAGTGATGTTCACCAAATCGGCATTTTCAAATATCTTGTTGGCGGGATCCTTTAGATTAACCTGTATCTGGGTAGCGGTGTCATAGTCGGCAGCCATAGCTGTCAGGTCGATGCCGCCGCTGAGCTTGCTGATGCTAATGCCCGTAAGACTGGAATTGGCCGGCATGGCCGTTCCCACCTGTTGTAGTAGTTTGGAAAAGAGAATTTCACGCGAGAGTACCTGCACCATTAACTTAAGACTGGATGAAATTTCTTCAACTCGCTTTTCTGTTTGCGAAAGCTGCTGATTCTCCAGGTCGAGTTTAGTTTTGGAAATTTGCTCGGAATAGGCGTTGGTTGCTTGGTTAATATAAAACAGGCCAAAAGCAACGATAAGCCCGGTACCGGCCATGCCGACTATGAGGCCTAGACACCACCTGAGAAGCTTACGATTGTGCCGTGCGTAAGCGATATTATTCTTGACGTCGGTAGGCAATAGATTGATCATTCAAAAATCTCCGCCGGTTTTATCATAGCCAGCCCTGCGACGGTAATGAACATAGATTTTTCTGTTTCACTGGGCGGTTGCAGTTTGCCAAAGCTTATATGGTGCCATGGATCAGACATGCGGACCGGCATACGCAAACTATTGGTCATAAAATCACTCAGCCCAGGCATGTTTGCGCCGCCTCCCATGGTGACCAGCTGGCGAATCTTACGGTCGTTACCTTGGTATCGCTCTTCATAATAACGGATCATGCGCTTGATTTCTTTGAGCAGTTGGTCAAGGGTAGGTGTTAAAGCTTGGGTGATCTCATTCTGGCGCTTAGAAAAACTTAAGCCGTACTTAGTTTTAATAATCAGCGCTTCTTGTCGGGAAACACCGAGCTTTTGGGCAATCTGATCGGTAAAATTATCGCCACCACCCCGAACCGTTCCGGTAACCACCAGCGTTCGGTCGTAGATAGTTATATCGCTGGATACCGATCCAAAATCAACCAATACAGTAGGGACATCACTGAGCTCAGTTCTGACGAAAAGGCGGGTAGTCGCAGAAATTGTTGGCTCCATGGCAACAGCCTCAAGCCCTAATGTGCGGGCTAGCAAAAAGTATGAGTCAACAATCTTTTTCGGAACTGCTACAGCCAACAACTCAATTTCATCAGCGGTTCTATCGGTTATCATGTAGTCGATATACAGGTCATCGATGGCCATGGGGATATACTGCTCGGCCTCGGTTAGTACGGCTTCAGCTAGCTCTTTGCTATCCATCTTTGGCAGCTTAATCATGCGCAAGAATGTACGGGCGGCTGGTATGCTCATGGCTGCTCTACGGGTCGTAATTTCACCAATCAAACTTTGC
Source organism: Candidatus Saccharimonadota bacterium (assembly GCA_018499905.2). Lineage (GTDB taxonomy): Bacteria > Patescibacteriota > Saccharimonadia > Saccharimonadales > AQU-01 > AQU-01. Next base: position 17,925 of record JAHBAU020000047.1, read on the forward strand.
TCGAACAGCTTTTTGGCGGATTGCGCCAGGGCCTCAATATTGACAATAACGCCATCTTTGTCGATAGCTTCTGGCTCAAATCGATTGACGCCGTAGCCGGTGACCTGAGGCTCCTTGCCACTGTAGTCAAACTGCATAACCTTCATCGAGCTAAAACCGATATCAAGGCCGAACAGCGGCTTGTCTCGGTAGAAGTGCGACCCCTTTTGCGTATTTTTATTCATGCTCACCCGATGGTTAATACTTCTTATGGTTACTTAGGCATCATTATATCATTTATAGGGTCGGAACGAGATCTGCCGGACAGGTGCTGACATATGAGCTGCCAGCGAGCGCCCACTTTGCCCGGAAATATTCTTCTAACGCTTCTATTTGTCGGCAAGTCAATGCATAGTCATAGACGACAATCTCACCAAAGTCGCCATTAAAGAAATTAGTGCCACTTCCGGGCATGGCGCCGCTGCGTGTGCCGCCTAGGTACAATTGATCTATGCCATAGGTGTATGGTGATCCGCTGGGGCTATAGCCAGTATTCTGCGCAACTTGTGCGCCACCGCCTTTGAGAGTGCTGGTGATTGTGTTGTTTGATGAGTTAATGGCAAAGCTACCAACATACAGGTAAGGCGTACTGTTGCAGGCTGCTGCGCAGGTAAAGTTTGTACGGTAGGTTGCCGAATTGCCAGAGTATTGGCTTGAAAATCCCTGGCCATTATTGTAGCGCTCAAGCGGAATGATCGAAGTGCCACTGGTCGTATCATTCGTCCCTGAATTTGTCATACCAGAAATGAGCCGCCCATCATTGGCAGAAGTGCCAAAATTCGCATTCACTAACGCAAACACGGTCATTTCGCGTTTGGCGCTCAAGGCACTGGTCAGACTGCTTAACATGGTGCCGTTGTTGAACCGAGCGATCGTCTTGCCGTTAATCTGATTGTCTACCCGGGTTGGGGATGTACCATGTGCGCTAACGGCATGATTGCCATTACCAGACTTGTCATTCCATTGCCCGACGGCTTCGCCATTATTTGCCTGACTGATCGATCCAGCTCCAGCAGCGTAGTTGATCGTCAATAAATTACCGTTTTTCAACAGATGTCGACTGCCGCTTCCTGACACGCGCTGTATGGCAAACCCCATTCGACCGCCGCCAGTTGATGGATTCCAGTTCGCATTATTAACAATTTCTTGAACCACGCTGGTGACGTTGTACACAGTGTTGTTTCCGGGAGGGCAGTTATTATCGGATACATCAACATAGCTTGTTGTCCGTAGACTCGCAGTTGTTAGCGGTGTACGAAGCTCGTTAGTACCGCTAGATGTAAATAAGTCGGGGTGCAGGTTATTTGCCGCCTTGTAAATACCATATACCCTATGCGTGACGCTACCGCTGGCGCCAGCTGGAGTTGTGCAAGCTAGTGTGATTGATGCCGATGAAACAGTTGCCCCTTGCGGCACAGTTACGTTTGAGTAGATCATTCCTATATTCAAATATCGGGTTGAAGAGCTTGAACAAACCGCACTAGAAAATTCACTGCTTTCGCAGTTGTGCATTTCAAAATCGTTACTTTGCCACGAAGCGGTTGTCTGAGAGCCATTATCCGCACGTTCTTCTTTGGTGTCGCGTGTTGAATCGCCTGCACTACCATAAGAGGTAGTTGGGGTAAGCGTGGTTGTTGCCGCCGTAACTTTATTGAGCGTTGTAAAGTCGCTTGCATCCAGCCATAGGAGTGGCGCAAAGTTATCGGGCGTCTTACAAGCCGCATATGTTCGTACGATTTCAGAGCGTATGTCAAAAACGTATTGTGCGGTTGCTGACAGTTTGGGCAAGTAGACGCTCCCCGTTCCCTTAATCGTCTTTTCAAGTCCATCGACAGAGGTGCTGATTACTTCAGCTTTCATGGTTGTTCTGTAGCGGTTATTGCTAACCAAATCTGTTTCGGTCGTGCCTGTATAGTTCCCGCAAGTTGAGTTATCAAACTGTTCCTGGGCAAAATCTATGGCTGCCTTGCTCGCGTTTCGGGCAATCTGGATGTAGGCTTGTTTGTAGGCAAGATTAAGGCCGTTATTTGCTTGCAATAAGGCCGAGTAGGCAATAATGGCCATGAGTGACATGAGGACGATAACCGTTGGCATGACAAAGCCATGTTGTGAACGGGGTGGTTGCATACGTCGCTTCATAAATTAACCTTCCGTAGCGTTACTGTTGAGCTGGCGAAGATATCTTCGGCAAACGCTTTATCTTTCAGCTGGATGTCGACCTTTATTTTTTCGGCAAGCTCAGGGCTGGTTACGACTGTGTTGCCAGTGTCGTAATAGGTGAGTGCAAAAGTGTTTAACTTGTCGGTAAGTAGCTTGTCTGGTGGGCAGGTTGCTGATGCATTGGCGGCCGGACAGGTTTGCTTCTGAAAACTTGTGCCGCAGGTAGCCAAGGCCGCGGGAGCAGTCAGTGTTCGCTTATACAAGTTGGTGCCAGATACAAAGTAGATTGTATTGTTATACAATTCATCATTTTGCTGGAGAACATCGTCGGGCGCGCAACCAAGTGTATTTATATACACGGGTTTCCGGTTTGGCGATCGCTTATTTGTGGTTAGAGCAAGATCAGAAATTATCAGGGTAGGAGGGGTTGTAGCAGCGGTCCAGCCCCCACCAGGTTGATAGGTATCGGTTAAGTTGGCATTTTTGTCACTCTCAAATGATTTGGCAAATAGTATGTCGTCTTGCATGCCAAAGATAATATTCTGAGCCTCAACCTGCAGGTTGATCAAAGCGCCCTGCTGGGTCAGTTGTCCATATTGGTTAAAGAGGTAACTCATGAGAAGTACAACAGTTACCATGATGATTGGCGACATAATCAGCACTTCTATAAGCGTAAAGCCATCTTCTTTACTTTTCATCGGCCAATCCCGTATTTTTGGATAAAGTTGGCATACTGAATCTGACGCTGACTGGCACCGCTGCCAAATTTTATATCAACAACTACTTGCTTGAGTGTGCCCGAAACAGTATTCACATAAACAATACCTGTTCTTGGTTTTTCAAGTGTTGATGGCAAGCTTGCACTAAAATCTTCTACTTGCTGCAGTGTCCCGGTCGGGGTAGTGGCAGGCAGGCTATTGAAGTTGAGGTTTTCATAGTCCTGGAGTTTCGCAAAGGCGATGGCGTTAGCAGTGTTAATATCAACCGCTTTCTTATAGATATTCTGAATCGACGCAAAGCTGGTCACAAACGCACCAAAAGTCACGCCAATCACAATAAGCGTTATCAGCAGTTCGACAACAGAAAAACCGTCTTTTTCGTCCAAAAGGCTCATGGTTATCTTTATTATACAGAACAACACTAAAAGAGAGGGCTATTTTGGCCCTCTCTTTATTGGCTTCTCGGTAACCTATTAGAGTTACTTAGTTCAGGTTGCTCTTGGCAAAGGTGCCACTACCTTCATATGTCGCGGTCATTGTGTAAACTGCACAGTCGTTTGTGCTGTTGTCACAAGCAGTGGTGCCATCGCTGGCAAATACTGCGTATGAGTAAACGTTAGCTGCGGCAGTTGCGGCAATGGTGCCGGATGTACCTTTAGGATCCTTCAATGCTTCAGCGTCAAGACCCTTCATGTTAGTGCCGCGCCACGTGGCATCGTTCAGATTGGCAAGCGTTGGGTATCTACCGTTTTGCGCGTAGTAAGCCTCTACTTGGCCATGGATAGCCTTAATGTCAGTTTGGCGCTCGGTGTTGCGACCCTTTTGTTGAATACCAGTAAATGTTGTGACGACGAGACCGGCCAAGATACCGATAACGACGATAACGATCAAGAGTTCCACGATAGTGAAACCGCTGCTCTTAAGTTGCTTTCTCATTGCTTTTAGTGCCCACCCTTTCTTAAAGGTTGTTTTTTTAATTATTTTGATTATACGAGGTAAGTGTACAACGCCTAAAGCATAAGCGCAAGTAATTTTATTCGGTGCCGACGTTCTGGCTTAATGACGAGATCGGACCCATGACACTGGCTGCAATTAAGCCCACCATGCCACCGAGTACAATAATCATCAACGGCTCGATGATAGAACTCAGCCCATCAATAACTGCATCAACCTCTTCTTCGTAGAAATCTGCAACCTTTATGAGGATTGTGTCGATCTGCCCCGTTTCTTCACCAACTGTTAGCATTTGCGCGACGATAGGCGGGAAGTGCTTGCTGGCCGATAGTGGTTCCGACAGCTGCTTACCGTTTTTGACCTGCTGTGCAGCATCCTTGAGCTCGGCTTCAATAACCTTATTACCAATGGCGCCACCGGTGACATTCAGTGCTTCGAGTACGCCAACACCGGCAGACATGAGTGATGCAAAGGTGCGAGCAAAACGGGCTATAGCCATCTTGATGATAATGGTCTTAATAACCGGTGTTTTGAGTAAAAGACTGTGAAACTGATATTTGCCTTTCGGTGTCTTAATGTAACGTCTGAGCAACCAACTGCCGACACCTAAGACAATAAAGATTAAAATGGCGTTCTTTTGCATAAAACTGCTAGCCGAGAGCATGGCTCGTGTGTAGACGGGCAATTCGCCTTTGCCGTCGCTCAAATCTTCGAGGATTTTGCCAATCTTAGGTATGACAAAAAACATGATGCCAAAGAATGCGATGACGGTGATGGATAGAATAGCCACCGGATAGGTCATGGCGCTTTTAACTTTTTTGCGGATACTGGCATCTTTTTCTACCTGTGCAGCTAGCCGCTTCAGAATTTCGTCTAAGATACCGCCGGCTTCACCAGCTCGAACCATATTGACGTATACATCAGAAAACGCCTCTGGAAATTTAGCAAGAGAATCGCCAAGGGGCTGCCCGGCCTCAACATCCTTGATAATGACACCAATGATTTCGGCAAAATGCTTGTTGTCGGCTTGCGCCTGCAGCATGGTGAGTGACCTTGTTAAAGGCACGCCCGCGGCAATCGTTGTCGATAACTGTCGTGTAAAGATGACAACGTCCTTGAGCTTTACTTTCTTCCCGCGCTTGAACTTGGCGAGTATGCCGCCACCAGAGCGAACTTGTTTAATAAGAATTGGTCGAAAGCCCTGGCGTTTTAAATTGGCGGCCACGACCTCACGATCGGTTGCTTCTACCTCACCGGTGACATTCTTTCCATCTTTAGATTTAGCAGTGTAATGAAATCGCATAATTATTTTTCTGAGGTGACTCTCAAGATTTCTTCTATGGTGGTCGAACCGCGTAGAGCTTTGATAAAGCCATCAAGCTGCATGGTAACCATACCGTCTTTAATTGCCTGACTCTGAATGGCGTCACTGGTTGAATCGGATACGATGAGTTTTTGGACTTCAGTTGAGCTCGGCAGAACTTCATAGATGCCCATGCGACCCTTATAGCCGATGTGTCCGCAGTTTTCACAGCCGCCATCATGTACTTTCCAAAGGCGAGTGATTTTGGATTCGGTGGTACTAAGTTCGGTAGTCGATGCCTTGCCTGATTTTGCGTTCGCTTTGCCGATACCACCATCCAAAGCTTGCTTTTCAAGCTCGTGCACTTGTTTCATGACACTGGTATCGTCGGTATGAAAAATTTCGTTGATTTGCTTGATATCGGCTTCGTTTGGCTCGTAAATCTCGCGGCAGTCAACACACAAACGACGAACAAGTCGCTGTCCAACGACTGCTCGAACAGTGCTGGCAATCAGGAATGGCTCAATGCCCATATCAAGAAGGCGTGGCAAGCAAGTAGCCGCATTGTTGGTGTGCAGCGTCGAAAACACCAAGTGCCCGGTTAGGGCGGCCTGCACGCCAAGGTTGGCGGTTTCGGAATCGCGAATCTCGCCGACCATGATGATGTTTGGATCTTGCCGAAGCAAAGCTCGGAGCCCATTGACGAATGTCATGCCGGCTTGGGGATTAACTTGCGTCTGGTTGGTGCCTGGTACTCGGTATTCCACCGGGTCTTCGACTGTCGAAATATTAACAGAAGGCTTATTCAACATACTCAGCACGCTAAACAGGCTAGTAGACTTGCCCGAACCAGTCGGTCCGGTTACTAATATCATGCCATGCGGCTGGACAATAGCTTTATTGATATTTTGCAGCGCGGTACCCCAATAGCCCAGCTCTTCAAGTGTTGCCGCTTTAGACGACTCATTCAAGATACGCATGACTACTTTTTCGCCATCGACAATCGGCAGAGTAGAGACACGCAGGGCATAAATCTGGCCACTAACTTGCACCTTAAAGCGGCCGTCCTGTGGTGCACGGCGTTCGTCAATCTTCAGATTCGATAAGATCTTGATACGTGAAACGAGTGCACCTAGAACTTTCTTGGGTAGCTTGTTCGCCTCACGTAATATGCCGTCAACACGGTATCGGACTAATACGGAATTTTCTCTTGGTTCAATATGGATATCGCTCGCACCTGATTTAACAGCGTACTCGATGATTAAATTGACGGTTTGAGCAATTGGCGAATCTTCGGCCAAGTCCTCTTCGTCAATCTCTTCTTCATCTTCTTCTTCGGACTCTTCCGGGGTCATGACTTTAGTGAGTTCGCTGGAAATGTTGCCCCGGTACTGATCAAGCGCCGCCTGAATATTGGTGCTGGTCGCAATATGCACCTTTAGGTCGGTGCCAAGCTGTTTTTGCAGAAAGTTGATTGCCTGAATATCATCAGGGTCTTCCATGGCCAGAAGCTTTTTGCCATCATCATCGTTCCCAAACACCACAACTTTGTATTGCCGGGCAATTCGTTCGGGAATTTCTTTTAGCACCTCTCGCCTGATGTCTTTAGCATTGAGCTCGATATACGGAACGTCGGCCTCAGCTGCGTATAGCTTTGTCAGCTCTTTCTCTGACAAAATACTGTTCTTAACCACCAGGTCTTGCAGGGGCTTTTTTTCGGTTTTGGCCTGTTCATGCAGGGCCGTCAACTGTTCATCGGTTGTTTTGGTGGCCGATTTTAACAGTTTTTCGACTATAGCGTCAGATACTCTCATAGGTTGTCTTTAGTCGTCATTATATAGTAAAACGCTTATGCTGGCATATCTTTGTCACACAAAGTGGCTGGCACATTCTTTCTTAAAAGAACTGGCTCTTCGAACCGCAGTTCACGCAATAGCCCGGATGATTCATGGGCTGCCCCTGATGTGAGCGACACGAGCCTTTTATGCAATAGTACACCGAGCTGTTGGCATCCCAGCTACTCAGTGTTGCACTGCTCACATAGCCAGAAAGGTACTTTTGGGCAACAGCTTTACAGGTGGCAGTATCACCTGCATTACAAAAACGGATACTAATTTGGTAGGTGTGCTGCGGCCCGTTGCCATCAGGCGGCCAGTTATCGTAGTCATAGACCGTGCCAGGCCAAGGAGCATCAGGCCACGAGTTGTTGAAACCATCGGACTGGATAAACTCCTTCATACCCGCCGGAATATCTCTGACGACATCAGGGGGGTAGTCATTATATTTTGCAACATAAAGTGTCATAGCATTGCCGAGAGTATTGAGCTCAGATATTGCCCGGGTGTAGTAAGTGCGGCTTCGGTAGCGTGGCAAGGCATAACTATAGGTAAAACCAGCAATGACGCCTATTAAAACGATAACCATCACGATTTCGACAATGGTAAAGCCACGGGTGTTTGCTTTGGTGCCCATACATGAATAGTACCAAAGCATAACCATCATCACCACTGCAATATTGCCGCATATGGCTTTTCTAGAAAATATAACAACAGATAAGAGGCGTTCATCCTGTATAATGGTGCTACAGAACAAGGAGGGATATACCAGTGAGCAACGACAGTATTACGCTCAAAGTTGAAGAACGATCGGTGCAGGGCAAGGCGGTCAAGCAGCTTCGAGCCACCGGCATGATACCGGCGGTTATACATGACCACGGCAAAGAGTCGAGAATTGTCATGGCGCCACACAACGAGATGCTTAAGATCTATCAGCAAGTTGGCAAGCACCACCCGCTATCTTTACTGCTGGGCAAGCAAAATTACATGGCACTTATTAAAGATGTCGACTTTGATCCTAAGAAAAGTCTCATGCGCCACGTGGTGTTTAACGCCGTCAAGCAAGACGAAAAAGTTGAAACCGAAGTACCGGTACATCTCGTTGGTGAAATCCCAGCCGAAAAAACCGGCTTAATGGTTATCCGCTCGCTTGATCACGTAGACATTGAAGCGCTGCCAAAAGATTTGATTGACTCACTTGAAGTTGATGCCACCAGCCTAGTCGCAATTGGCGACAAAGTGTTTGTCAGTGACATTAAACCACCTGCTGGCGTAACTATCTTGACCGAGCCAGAACATCCAATTGCCGCCGTCGAAGAAACCAAGGCCCAGATGTCAGAGGAGGCCACAGAAGAGGCAGCCGAAGCCGCATCAGCCAATAATGATAAGGCAACCGAATCATCCGAGGAAGAATAATCTAAGATCCTATTGTGCTTATGGTCAATAGATGATTTTATTGTAAGTAATATACCTTGGATTTGAGGCAGGCCGAGTGAACAGAAGACCCTCTAGGATAAATAAAATTAGGCTGAAGACGAAGTATGGCCGAAAGTTCAAGTTTCTTTGGGCAGGTTTGTTCGCCGCTTTTGGTGCCTGGGCTCTAATAGCCAGTTTTGCCGCCACTGCAACCGGTACTTGGGTGAATATAACACCTCCACCGCCGGCTGACTTTAATCTTGTCCCTTATGTAAATTACGGCGCCCAAACGATAGTCGCAGCACCCAGCAACCCAAACGTGGTCTACCTAGGGTCTTGCTTGCAAGGCATCTTTAAAACCACTGATAAAGGTGTAACCTGGACCAAGGTGAATACCGGGACAAAAAGCAATGAGCTTGATGCCGGGCGCAACTGGACTTTGGCGGTAGACCCGACAAACGAAAACATCCTATATACGGTTTCGGGGTATTCTTATCCCGGTTTGTACAAGTCAACTGATGGCGGAGTAAATTGGCAGCAAATGATCCCGGCCAACATTAGTCAGCAAATTCTAAATCCTTGGGGCTCCCAGAGCAACCCGTATAGCATTGCTATCAATCCTGCAAATAGCAATCACTTGCTTGTAACGTTCCATGCAAACTGGGGTAATAACAGCTCTGGTTTGATCGAATCGCGTGACGGCGGGCAGTCTTGGACTATTCACCAAGCTGGTAGTGGCAGCTGGGGATCTGGTCACTACGTCTTTTTTGTTACTCCATCAATCTGGATGGTGGGCACACAAGAAGATGGTATATGGCGGTCAACCAACGAGGGTGCAACTTGGACCAAGGTGTCGAGCAATAATATACAGCACGGAGCCGCTCAACAATATCGCGCATCAGACGGTAGGCTTTATATGAGTACTTCCTCAACCATTATGCGTAGTTCTGACGACGGAGCAACCTGGACAAATATTGGACCTTCTGGCAGTTTTGGTGCAGTAATTGGTGATGGCACAAATCTATACACCATCGCAAGTTGGACAAATAATGCCAAGTGGTATGTTTCTGATGAGAGTGCTGGCGGTACAAATTGGCGTGAATTTAATAGCCAGGGCTTTAATAACGGAGTAATGAGTATGACCTTTGACCCAGTGAATAGGATAGTCTACTCATCTAACTGGGAAATTGGCGTCTGGAAGCTGCAAGTTGGTGGTTCGCCAGCCCCTAATCCTACGCCAACTCCTACACCCACGCCAACGCCGGCGCCTACGCCCGTACCGCCACCCACCCCTACACCCGCGCCTGCAAAATTCACAACGCTACCTGTCGGTGCCACCTTACCCAGTGAATCTACTTGTACTTCGCAGGTCAAAGCTGCTGCCGAGATACGGCCAGGAAATGCGGTACCAAACGCCACGAGAGGCAGCGGCGGCAATTATGTCTTCCCAAATGTGACAGGTAATTTCATCGGAACCACAGATGAGATTATCCAGTGGGCGGCTTGCAAGCATGGGATGGACGAGGATTTGCTGCGAGCGCAGATGGCGACCGAATCGTATTGGCACCAAAGCGGTATCGGTGACTTTGCGACCGATGCAGCACTTTGCTCACCTGTTTATCCGATTAAGACCTACCCAGCACAGTATAACGGTGACGGCCAACACATAAACCAGTGTCCCGAATCAGTTGGCATGTCGCAGGTTCGTTGGGCATATCACAAGAGCGCTTTCTTTAGCAGCACGACCGAGAACTCTAGCACAATGACGAGCAACGCTATATTTTCTACCGCTTATAACCTGGATTATTATGGAGCTGTCTGGCGTGACTGCTTCAATGGCAACATGACCTGGCTCAATACCGTCGAACGAGGTGCTACCTATGCAGCCGGCGATGCGCAAGGCTGCCAAGGCGTATGGTTCTCGGGTCGTTGGCGCACCCAACCAGCAATCGATTACATTGCTGCTGTTCAGTCCAACCTTACGAGCCGAATCTGGGAAACCACCGGATTTAAGAATTCTCAACCAGTCAATACTATGCCAGTACCTTCACCGTCACCAACACCTACTCCAACCCCTACGCCTACTCCAACCCCGACGCCCACTCCGCCGCCAGTCGACTCGACACCTCCCACAGTTAGCCTTACGGCACCGGCTAACGGATCAACCGTCTCGGGCACCATAGCAGTGACGGCAACGGCCACAGACAGTGTCGGTGTTGCAAAAGTCGAACTCTTAGTGGATGGGGCAGTTCGTGTCACTGACGCCCTTAGCCCGTTTAGCTTTACGCTCAATACTACAACCTTGACCGATAGCTCGCACACAATTACCGCCAAAGCCTATGACACAGCAGGGAATACCAGTACGAGTAGCGTGACAATCACTGTCAAAAACACAGTAACCCTCAAGGCGGGCGATGTTAACGGCGACAACAAGATAGATATCTTCGATTTATCACTACTGCTTGGTAACTACGGCAAGGCGACAGCAACCCGCTCTCAAGGAGATTTGAACGCCGACTCGAAGATCGATATCTTCGATCTTTCAATATTGTTGGGTGCATGGGGTGGATAAGACAATGATGTATAGTTACAATAAAGGGAAACAATATGAAGAAAAAAATTAGATCAAAGGCCTTCTCTAAAAACTACAGCCTCTGGCTTTGGGGCGGTCTTTTTATGATTATTGGTGGTGCGACCCTAATGATTATCCGAGCAGCAGTTCCACTAACCATCGACACCTCATTGCCCGTACCGCAAAATGTCAGAACTTATAGCGATGATCGCAATATGACAGTCACCTGGGATCCAGTAGGCGTCAATCAGACGCGAGTTATTGGCTACTACATTACGTACCGTACCAAAGGTTCTTCCGAGGAGTTTAAGGTTCGTCAAACCGAAGTAAGAAGAGATCAATATTATGAGTATGCCCCTGCCATTCAGCTACAACCACTTACCAATGGTCAAGAGTATGAGGTCTACGTTCAGTCGGCCTCAGGAACTTTTGTTAACGTCGACGCGGGACCACTCGTTTACGACGGGACCAACAAGTGGGGTAAGGCTGATGGCAAAGTTTCCAATAAGTCGGCTGTAGCCTACGGCACTCCATCTTCCGCCCGTGTCGATGCTATGCGCACTCGACTAACTGGCTTCTTTGATGATTTTAATACTGTCGCTGGCCCCATGGATGAGCTCAAATGGAATAACTCCACAAATTCTTGCGCCAAGGCGGGCACGGCCTCGGCCTTTATTAATGATCAATTCCATGCGCACAATACCGTTGGCTCCAACGCTGCGGGCAGCGTTTTCTGTGATCGCGCTGGTATAGCATCAAGGCCTCGAGCAGTGTTTGATATGACAAATGTCACCGAATCGAATCCAGGCCAAATCGAATTTGATATTGATGGCGCAACACATCATCGCGACACTTGGTACCTCGATCTAGTTCCGCTGTCGGCGCGCACAAACAAACTGCCGCTTGACATCACCTCGCACAACGATCTGTTTGATGCAGACACCGAAAACCCCGGAAATATGCTCAGATTTAATGGGAACAGCGGCAGTCTAACAGTTCCCTATTACAACAATAGTCAAGACCCTAACCCAGTTAATCTATTCAGAGGCTCGAGTGCCTGTCAGGATTGGCATGGTGGTTTTAAAGTGGATTACGATTCATGTGATATGTCGCAAAAGACCAGCGGTCTAAGCTCGCTTGCTGAACCGACAATATCACCCGACCCCATACCAAACGTTCGAAGGCACTGGGTTATCCAATTCACGCCCACCAAAATCAGAGTCTTTATAGATAGCACACTCATTGCCGTTGCCGATATGCCTACCGGACTCTTTGCAGAAAAGAAATTCACGGTTCAATCAACCGTGTTCTCATACAACACTGGAAAAACCGACGGCTTTGATCCTGGCCCAATCCCGACAGTAGAAATGATCCATTGGGATAACTTTGGCTTTAATGGACCGTCGACACCCGAAGTCGTTCACAATTACATGGAAGGCGGCGCAACCGGCACCAATCCAGTTTATGCGAACGGAGATTCTAGCGGCTACAGCGTGCCATCAGGCAGTCGAAAGACTATTGTTCCAATCCCTGACACTATAGGAAATCTGGTCAACAATCAGGCCAGATTGTTCTACTCAACCACCGGGTTCTCATATAACTATGGTTATTGGACGCCAGGTGACCATATTCTCGTCAATGGGAAGCGTTACGACGTGCCAAATCCCAATACGCAGATGTCTATAGTTTCCGATCCGCTTGGCTCTAACTTTATGGTGACAGCCTTTACGCTGCCAATTGCCAAATCGGATCTCGTGACAGGTCCCAACAATGTTGAATTCAAATTTGCCGATCCAGATCTGAGTTTTGTAAATGTACATATCGAATTACCTTACAGTAGTAGCGATAGCTCACGTCCGTCTTATACACAGCCACTGACTATTTTTGGAACAAAATTCTATGATATTGCACAGCCGCCAATTACTAACTGCGATCAATATCGCTATGTCGAGCAAGATCTGGGTCTCCCTTACCAAACAGGAAAGGCCAACCTCGTAACTGGTGGCGAATGTGTACTGTTGCCAAAGGGATCACACCATAACACCGGTACAACACCACCGCCAACAACCGATACCGCTGCTCCGACAGTATCGCTCCTGACGCCAACGGCTGGTGCAACAGTTAATGGTAGCGTTTCTGTGTCTGCATCTGCCACTGATGCGGTTGGTGTGGTAAAAGTAGAGTTCTTGGTTGACGGCGTGCTAAAGACTACCGATTCAACGAGTCCTTACACCTACAACTGGGATAGCTCAAGTTCGGCTGATGGGACACGTACGCTGACGGCGAAGGCCTATGACGCAGCGGGTAACTCAAATACCAGCAGCATTGCAGTTACTGTAAAAAACGCTGTAGCGGTCAAGGCCGGTGATGTAAACAGTGACAACAAAGTTGATATATTCGACCTATCTATCTTACTAGGCAACTATAGCAAGACATCAACCACGCGCTCGCAAGGTGACCTCAATGCTGACTCCAAGATCGACATTTTCGACCTATCCATCCTACTTGGGGCATGGGGGAGCTAAGCATGTATAATTTAGGGAAAGGACAGATAGCATGAGGGTAAAACTGAAAAGATTTGTTTCGCCGCCGACTTTAGCGATTGCGCTAGCTTTTATTGTCGCTGGCCTGGGCTTAAGCAGTGTGAAAGGCGCGGGTTCCGCGAGCCTAACATTGTCGCCATCGAGCGGCTCTGTACTGAATGGCAATAACATCACAGTATCGGTCTACGAGAACTCAGGTGCCGAAGCAGTGAATGCTGTACAGGTTGATTTGTCATATGACGCAGCAAAATTACAATATGTCTCGGCAGATATTTCCGGTAGCCCATTTAACGTTGGTGTCAGCCCCAGCGGTGGCAGCGGTTCAGTCAGCTTCTCGCGAGGTTTGATAGGTAGTACCACCGGCAGTCAATTAGTTGGTCGGGTAACATTTAAAGCGCTTGCCGGCAGTGGCTCTACTGCTGTGAACTTTGGCGGCGGTTCGGCTATCGTCAGATTGTCTGATAGCCAGAACATCTGGAATGGTTCAACCGGTGGCGGTAGCTACTCGCTGACATCACCGGCAACACCTCCGCCGGCGCCTACACCTTCACCTAGCCCAACCCCTAGCCCTTCTCCTAGCCCTGTCTCTTATACCCATCT
>JAHBAU020000037.1 GCA_018499905.2 Candidatus Saccharimonadota bacterium
CTTCATTTGGCTGTTGTGACTGCGCCTCGCGCTGTTGTTGCTTGGCTTCCATGTATTTAACCGACAATTCTTTAAGATGGTCGATACCACGAATGTCCATGTTATCAAGAATTACCTCTAAGCCAAATTCATTGATAAATGCAGCAAAATCAGGTGATGCGGCAGTTAAACGAATTATCTGGTCAATAGCTACTTGTTTTTGCACCGCAGCCGAGACACCCATCTCAACTTTGATTTGTAGATTATTTGGATCATAATCCATCATCACATTATCTGGCACATTGGGCTGATTAATGATTTGATAATCGTGCTTGCCATCTGGTTTAATAATAGGCAGTGTGCGCGGTGTTCTGTAATATTTAGGGATTAAGTCGAGAATAACCTCTGCAAAACGTGACATGCCATTAGTGAAGCCAACAAGATAAGGAATGGCTGCGGCATTACTTTGCAAGGCTCCTTGTTGTATAGCCACACCAGATAACTGATTATCATTAATACCAAGACTAGCTTCGTAAGAACCAAGTATGGTTTGTATATGATTAATAGCTCCGTTAAATGTGCTCTCTAATATCGGCGGAATCTGTCTGCGTTCTAATATTTGCGGCGGATTTAACTGTATTGAAGGGTCTTTATCATACAGCTGATTATAAACTAAAACGTTAGCTAGTTGCGGATTAGTATAAGCACCTTCATATTGCTCGTCATCTGGTATTGATTCAATAGCTGCAATATATTGATGCTGTACGATGTTTTCCATCTCAGAGGCGAGTGATTGCCCTGCATAATTCATAAGTAATTGCATATCTTTGGCATGCATGATGTAAGGCTTGGTCATTTGTTGCACCTCACCGCCATCACCGCTGCCGCCCGATTCAGTGCCAGTATCTACGCCGTTGAATGTATCAATGCCACGAATTAATACCGAGTTACCATCCATAAAGATAAGCGGTAACATTTTAAAATCAGTTTCTTCATAAGATAAAACGCGCTCACCACAGAATCTATAGCGACAAATAACTTCATCATCGGTCCAGCGCTCATCTAGCACTGTTGGCGGCACTTCGATTACACCTTCTTGTTCCCAGGCTTCGAGCAGTAATTTGTAGTGTTTCTCTGGCACCACGTGCCCGTTAGATAATTTTACAATCTTGGTGCGCTTTTGTTTTTTAATAAACATGCTGGCAACTAGCACGATATCTTGCTGTTGATTCTGGTAAGCCCAATTAAAGCCCTCAAGTCGCGCACCGTTGCTAAACTCAATGTCCTTAGCAGCTTCGGCCCCGAATTCCAGCTTGAAATCTTCAACTGACATCGGCACTAATTTGCCGCAATATTGGCCGTCGCCTTTATGTGACTGCCTGGCCAGCGGGTCAAAGAATGTTAAGGTGGGGTCAAATACGCGCTCGACTTTAATTACTTGCTCAAAGCTTCTAGGGTTTACATATTTAGTAAACACCTCTCCTACACTGAAGCCGCCAACTAATAAGTCGGTATAGAATTTATATTTAAGCGAGTCATTGGTTGAATCGCTAAAGATAGCGCGCATATGGCCCTCGATAACATCAATGGTGCGGGTGAATTCTGGAGTTAATAACTGAATTGGCACGCCGTCTGCGGCCCGCACTTCAAAGCTGGGGGTGTGCTTGGCAAACTCACCACGCAAGCGTGCAACCATCGCTTCGATGACGTTAAACTCAAGCGGCGGTTTATTGAGGGATTGCAGGGCGGTGCGCTGGGCATTAGATAGCGTGGTTGCACACACAAACTTAGTATAATCCCAAAAGCGCTGATTGTTGCGTTTAAAATACTCGTGCCATCGTTCTACATATCTTTTTAATTGTGGTAGTCGGTCACGATGCTTGGCTGCCAAATCCATATCTAATATCCCCTTGCGTTCTTAATTGCATTTACCCGCTGATTAAAGTCTCGAGCCAGCGTACGGGTAAGCCCTTGTTGCCGATGCTTGGCATCTTGGCTGTATAAAGTTTTATCTATCAAAGCTATCTTAACCGCATCATAAAGTGAGTCTGCTATATCATCATGCCTGTGCGTATCATTGGCGGTAATCTTCATCATGTGTTCGATACAGGGGCGTATATGTTTTGCCCCATAAGTAAATGATATAAGTTTAGCCGCTATTACCGGCTGCATCTCAAGATAACGTTCGGTCTTGCTGCCAGATGCCTTGGTGCGCTTTACCTCGCGGATTTCTAGGCCGCGCATTTCGGATAAAACACTACATAGTGTAACCCCGGATGATTTCTTTTCAATGGCGGCAATTAAGGGCTTCACCTTATGTAGCATGCACTCGCCATAGAAGGACTTGAACTCGCCCTCTAAGTCCTTTGGCTCAACGCGCAATTCCCAATTATCTAGCCAGTGTAGTGCTAGCTGTCCTGTTTCTTGACCATTGGCCTCTAACTTATAGATGCCCCAGAAAGAAAAGGCACTGGCATCATTGTAAGTTTTAGAGGTCTCTGCGGTATCGGCTGTGATGAAGGTGCATAACAATTTTGGCTCTTCATCTAGGATTACAAAATCTTTTTCTTTAAATAGCGCCCCGCCCGCTGGAATTGGCTCTTGCTGATATTGTGAGGAGAACACATAGGGGTTTTTGTCTTTTTTCTCTAGCAATTGAGAAAGCGGGTTAACCTCGGGGTAGAGCGCGTTACCGGCGATGTCTATGGCAGGTAGCACTACAGATTTCCATGTCCGCTCATCTTTGCCGGATAGTAAAAACGCTGGCAAGTCATCTTCATGCAAACGTTGGCCGATGAAAATCATCGGAACATTTGGTGCACGTGGTCGTTGTACAATGGTTTCTTGGTAATTTTTAATCACGCCCAAACGTGTAGTGTCTGAGTGAACCTCGTCTGGCTTATGCATATCATCCATCACCAAAGCGCCGCTAAAGTGCTGACAATTAGGCAAGCCTGCATCTTGACCGGTGATGGGGCCGGATGAGCCGAAGGCTTTAACGGAGCCGCCATGATTGTTTACGAAGTGGTCTTTTGCTTTCATGTCGTGGCGAATGTTGACGTTAAATAAGTCTTGATAATAGGGGCATTGAATGATGCGGCGGATAAACTCGGTGTGTTTTGCGGCTAATTCGTGGCCATAAGAGATGTATAAATATTGGCTATGTGGAAACTCGGACATAGTCCAAGCTACCCATAGCGCGAGCAATGTGCTTTTGCCTGAACCAGGCGGCACATTAATTAATTCGCTGGTAGTTTGTAAGCGCTTGATTTGAGTTAATTCTTTGGCGATTGTGATGAAGTGTGATTCACGACAAGTGGGGCTACTTATTCTAAATTCACGCCCCGTAACTAGCGGAAAAAATACTTGGCAAAACAATAAAAAAGAACCCCAGAGCTGTGCTTTGATTTCGTCAACATCAATAGTCTTTTGCATGCTTTTCTTTTAGTGCTTCCATGGCTTCGGCAATTATCTGAATGTTTTGTCCGAGGCTTGAATTACTATCTTGCGTTTTATCGCCATAAACTTTCGGCAATAATTTACATGCTATCCATTTACGCGTATCAACGCGCAATCTGTCGCGCTGAACTTTGGCAGCATTTGCCACCCATCCCTTTTCAGTTTCGATTAAATCTCGGGTGCTATTGTCAGAGATTTCCGCGATTTCTTCGGCTAATAAATCGGCTTGGTGTCTTTTTGCTTCGGCGTACAGGGCGGCGAACTCTGGATAATCAAGCCTCCATTCATGAATGCTACATTTATGTTTGGGAAAGAAATCGTAAGTGTCGCACATTTTTTGCAGAGGAATTGTATGAGTAGAGATAACGCGACATATTTTAATTCCGCGCTCAAGATTATATGTGCTCGGTCTGCCGCCTGGGTGTTTTGGTTTTATGCTATCGGAATCAGCCGGTGGCTTTACTGTCTTTTTTGGCATTAGCTTTTCCTTTAGCTGCTCTAATTGAAGAAACTTCATCTGGCACAAGTACGACATTTTCAACAACTGCGGGCTTAACTATTTCGGTCAAAGTTAACACGCCGGTGCCTTTGCAATTCTTACAGTCAGCAATAATATTGCCTAACTGACGCGTCTTTTTTGTGCCATGACAGGCCGGACAATTGCTAATCATAAGCTATACTCCTTTGATGCAAAGTGTATGCCTACTGCCTTATGATGTCAAACCAAAACGCTGCTCGAGTATTCTGCGGCCCTTATGAATCCTAGAGCGCACGGTGCCGATGGGTACATCAACCGCCATGGCTATTTGCTTGTAATCCATATTGCCAGCTAGCCATAAGAGCATAGTTTCGCGATAGGGTTTTGGTAGGCACATTAGGCATTGCTGCAGCCTATCTCGGGCCTCTTGCTCATTTAACAAGTCTTCAGGTGTTGTTTGTGTTTTGGATGCATGATAAGCGTCATCAAACTGCACTGTTTTGGCGTTGCGCAGCTTGTGTTTGAAGGTGTTTAGTGTGTAGTTAATAGCTATGCGAGTAATCCAAGTAGTGTACTTGCTACGACCCTTAAAACTAGCCCGGTTAGTCCAGGCGCTAATAAACACCACTGAGGCAATATCCTCAATTTGAGAGCGATTGTATACATATCTGCCTATTACACCACAAACCTTAGAATAATTCTCTCTATACCTTTGGGTAAACAATTCTGTCTCATCCATAAGACACCTTGCTAGCTGACCATCTTAATTATAGGCGATAGTAAAAATATTGTATTCATATGTTGACATCAGTGGGTATTAATGGGATGATGAATCATCGGGTAAACAATTAGGGGTTCAAGACATGGGCGCATTGGCAGTTAGAAAAACAGCGGTGATGGATATAGACAACCATTCAATTTTAATTAAGAATGCCGAGGATGATATGGTTTTAATTAACATATTAGATAGCGACCCCGGGCAAATTACGGTAATAAAAATGACTGCGAGCCAAGCGCTAGACCTAAGAATTGCCATAGGCTCTGTAAGCTAAATATAGGGGATTAAAATGCTAGAAAATCACATGGTTATGATGGATGAAGAAGAATACAACGAGCGTTACAACTGCTATGCGGGTTTTGATAATTATGACGAGCCTAATTTAGATACCGGTCCTGAATTTGTAGCCTACCTTGCGGCTCCAGAGACTCAGGATGACGACACAGATTATGATGACGAGGACGACGAGGGGTATTAATTACCACTTTTTCTTTTTGTTCCACTCTTTTACCGCATCTAACGAATATTCATACTCTTGAGTTGAGCGCCCACAATCAAAACATGTAATAACATGGGCGCTTCTCAATTCATCACTTTTAAGATTATCGTCGAGTAAACGTATACGATTATACACACCTTTTCCCCCGCATACACTACAAACTTTAATTTGTGGCATGTATTTTTATGTGGGGGTGAGTACCACGTAACTGTACGAGGTTATCGTACAACTCTAGCTTTAACTTAACGATAGTATTGCGGTAGAAATCCACCTCTTCTTGTAGCTGGTGTACATGCGAGGCGGCCTCACTGCAGAACACGCAACCAGCGGCTGCACTAGCTAACAAATTAGCCTTCCACTCCTTGAGGTACTTTTGCAGAGTAGATTCGCTGCCTCTGTTCCCCAATGCCTTGCGTACGCTTAGAATGCTAGGCATATCGCCTTGTGCGGCTAGCATATTAGCCGCAGCAAATACCTCTTGGCGTGTTATGGCGCTCATGATCAATCCTTATAAGTTTTTGGCTATCTTTTCTGCCTGGGTTAGTTCTTCTTCGTCTTCACTTTCGGCAAAAAAGTCAGCCACTACAGCGTCCTCTGCATGTCCAGCATCTTTCATCTGTTGCTTGGCCGCTTTCTTTTCTAGCTGCAGCATAACGTCGCTAAAGCTCTCGGCGTGCATCAGCTCTAGGGCTGGGATGCGCAAATAAGCACAAATGCCCTTTTCTTCGGTTTTAGTGGCGGCTATTGCCTCGCGTAAAATCTTAATTTGCTCTTCAGTTACCAAGTCCTGGCGCACCACCTCGCCTGCGACTATGTCGCCACGCCTAGCTTTTTTAGCTGGCGCACCATCATAGTTAGCAGCCGGAATATCTTGCGCTTCCTCGGAGCTTATAATACCACGCAATAAATCGGGAAAGGAGTCGCGCAAACAAAAACCACGCGCCCGCATCTGCAGCATTCTCTTGGGGTACTGAGTCCACGGCCCTTGCTTGCCCCAAAGACTCGCCACCTTGGCGTCCTCTTTAGAAAATGTGCTTACAAACTCTGGCTCGTTTTTACGCTTAATTACACAAGTTGCCACCATGGTATCTTCTTTAACATTTTCATTAATGTACTCAAACTCCGGGGATTGGCGGCAAACTGCAAGCATAGCATCGCCCCACAAGCTTGGCCGACCATTAATTACCGCTATGTTTTGTAGCGCCTGCATCGGCTTCAAGCCTAGTTCTTGGCCCATCTGTAGGCATACCAATACATCTCCAGGCTTACCCCTAAATACCTGCGGACAGAAACTAGACTGCGCTATGTATTCACTACACTTAAGGGCCTGCTCTAAAGTGGCAACCGACATGAAACCGCCGGTGCTAGCTGTAGTTGTTAATTCGTTATTACTCATTTTTATCTCCCGGTGTTAAAACTCTAAATGGACGGCTAGCGTTACCTGTTTTGCTGTAGTGTTTATACATCTCTGGCCGCTCTTGTTTAAATTTTGCGCTGTCAAACCTCTCAGGGGCTTTGCTAAATTTCCAGCTAATTAGCCGCTCTCCAACCTCGTTAACCATTAGCTGTTTATCGCCCATTCTAACGCACAACTTGTCGCGCAATAACCGTAGTTGTTCTTGCTGCTCGGCAATTAAAGCATCTAAAGCCTTATATTTTATCACCAACACCTCCTCCTCTGTGCTTGCGTAATATGGATCAAAGCTAGTGGCCGCAGGATACATTAACTTAATGTCGTTTTCAGTTAACGGGGGCGGCATGATATCGGTTAACACATGGTTATGCCAGAAATCGCTCTCAGCCTTAATTAGTTTTTCTTCTAGTTTTAAGCTTCTTTCATATTCATACCAACGCATCTCGCGGGTGGTGGTAAATACTACAGCCACATACGCCTTATCAAAATTGCCCACCGCACAATAATGCGCCACCTGTAGCAAGTAATGGGTAGGCATCTCATTAGTGTCACGCCCCCAGTCCTGGTCGTTATACGCGGTCTTGCACTCTAAAATTGCGTTCTCATCAGCCAAGAACCTATCTACATTGCCAGCCATCCAAGGGTAATCTTTATGCACCAGCATCGGCGAGCTGGCCGAATTCGGCCCATTAATAACCGAATTCGGTTTTAATTTTTTACCGCTCTCAGCCTCAAACCACTTAGCCACGCCATCTTCCATATAGTTTCCGAACTTTATATGGTTAAGGTTAGATAAATCATCGGGCTCACTTTTACCGGTTTTTTCCATCCATACCGCGAAAGGAGTGCGGTGCGGGGATAAGCCGCAAATAGCTGCAGCGTCCGAGCCGGTAACATAGCTGAGCCTCTGTTGTAACTGCTCTTGCGTTAGCACTTAATTACCCCTTGATATTTGTTGTTAGTAAGGGTATAGTACCACCAGTGGGTATTAATGACAAGCAAAAAAGGAAAAAACAAATGGGGCGCAGTCCAGTGCCAGATATGAACGGTGAAGAAAAAGTGCGTAAGCACATAGTTCTATCGCCAACTATTTATGCTTTATTTGAGAAAGAGGCAAACGATACCGCTGGTGGCAATATCAGTTTGTTGCTTAGAAAAATATTAAGAAAACGTTACAATCTTAAACCCAATGGCGGAAAAGAATAAACTATGTCTATACTATACATGCGACCCCATCTTTCGTGTCCAACGAATAAACCAGTCATTGTTACCCGCTATGCCAGGGGTCGCACTTCATGAATAACACCGAAAGCACCGAAACAATAATTCTATCAGGGCGCATAGCAAATGCGCTTCAAGATACGCTCGTGAAAGAGATGCCCAGGATTGCAGGGTCAAATTTCCAAGAAGCCGCAACTCAGATGGCATTAGCCATATTTATCGGGCGGATTATGGCCTTAATTGAAATGGCCACCATCGCCAACGAAGAGGGCCGAAGCGAGCTGCGTAAAATGTTTGACCGCGCATGGCGTATAGCTGCAGATGATACCGCGCGCCAGCTTGAAGCAAGGTTTGCAGATTTTAAGAGCGGGGTTACAGAAAATGACTAAAGAAGAAAAAGAAATGCAGTTTGCCAGCGAAACGGCAGCCGCGCTTAACACTACACTTACGTCTATGCTGGCAAGCCCCGACATCGACCCGGAGCTGCGAAGATGGTCTTTAATGAATGCCGCGCTATCGATTTTTATTGGCCATGTTTTCGCTAACCAAACACTATCATTGGGCTTGTCATCCAGTCAAAGAAAAGGCCTTTACAAACACTTTGATGATGGGTGGCGTGATGTGGCCAAGATAGCGGCAAAGGGTATTAAAGAGGGCGCAAATACTAATGAATGAAAAATATTTAACCGATACAGTAAACATTTTAGGGGCAGAGTTTAAGCTCACCACTCCAGAGGTAATGAGCTACCAAGAATACCGGTTGTTTGTGCAATGGCTTGTGCTGATAAAGGAGTTTAAAGGCGAGGCCGCAAAAGCATTCGAGGCCGCACGGGATGCCCAAAACGCCAAAGACAACCCACCAGTACGAATAAACGTTGAAAGGGTGGACTAAAATGACCGAACAAAATTTAATGCCGTGCCATTGGCATAAAACCCAGCCGCTCTCCGGCACACAAAGACATGGCTTGTGGGTGACGTGGTGCTCAGAGCCAAATTGCGAGTTAACTGGGGTCTATAAAACCATAGAAGAATCTGTGCAGGCATGGAACCAGATGATGGAGCGGTGCGAAGGATTAGTCAGCCACAAGCTAAAATAATATTTTAGGTTTTAGGTCAAAAACGGTTGATCTATTTGGCTGGTGCTTGTAATTTTGTTTTAATATTTTAATTTTGTAGCACGCGTTGCCTTGCAGGGTCGAGGCGTGCTACAGCACGAAAGGTCCACCATGCAAATTTTAACATCTGTAGCCACCAAGTCAACCCCCCAACAACACTTAAATCAAGCATATAACTTAATAGAACAAGGATATTCTATGTCTAGACCACAGGCATTGGGTGCCATATTGCCTCGCACCTTAAAAACCACCGGCCAAATTTGTTACGTTCCTAGAGAACAATGGAAACAAAACAAGAAAAGAATCTACGAATGGGTAGACTCATGCGCTAAAGAAAAGCAGCTAAGCCCCACTTATCGAACCCTACTAAAAGGGCTGGCAAACTGTTGCGACATTCATGGCGTATCCCACGTTTCCATCCCAGGAATAATAGAAGCCACCTCCAAAATTGCCCCGTACAAAACCTTTTCAAGTGGTACAGTGAAGAGGTTTATAGCCCACTGCTTAAAGCACGGTCTTATATCGCGCACGCCTGGCACCAAATGGAAAGAGACAAGCACCACAAGGCTTCTAGCCCCGTTTTTAGTTGATCAACAAGGGATCATTTTGATCCCCGTACTACCTATAGCTACATCTCATAGTTCTAATAACAACAATACCAAGACTGATCTCCTCAAGGAAAAGACAGATAACAAACATTGTTCTGTTTTTTCAAAGGAGCAATTAGCAATACTAGCAACGATACTGAGCTGGAAAACAGATAAGCCGACGGCGCTAAGGTGGCTCAAAACATATACAATCGATGAAATCCAAAAGGGGATAGCTTACATGCAGCATAAAAACATTAGTTATTCAAAACGTGGCGGCTATATGCGCATTATTTTACAAAGCCTGGACGAACGGAAGGCGGAGGCGGCAAAGCTGCTTAAACCAGGTTACGTTTCGCCAATGGAGCAAGAAACCAAAGAGGCGCTGCGTCAGCATGAAGCAAACGCATATCGAGCCAAACGACTAAAAGAAAACCCAGAGAGAAGGGGAGCGGCTCTCTCGTTGTTAAAGCAAGCCAAGGGGGTATGCATAAGCGCTGCCAAGCAGGGAAAACCATGAGCTATAAACACTACATTTATGCCTCATCGACATAGTCCGCCAACTTGTCGACGTTTCTAGCAAACGCGTACACGTTCATGTTTTGACATTGATGGGTAGTAATGGTATCTTAGGCGCAACAAGGATGATACAAGCGAATGATTAACTTCATAAAGCAGTCAAGCCCGGATGGCGGGCGCAAAAGATTTACAGTTTATCTGCCAGTGAACCTAAACCAGGGGGCGCAGGGTAATATGCGGCGGCTGATTTTGTTTTTGCAACAAGTTCACCCGTACTGGCAACATAGCAACATCTTGGTGAGAACCAAGGGGGTGGATGTGATTTGTATGGATGCCCCCTATGACTTGGGCGATGTTGATCCATGCATAACATTGGTGCGTATGTTGCAAGAAATGTACGATGGCAGCTTGAATGAATATCTAAGCTATTCTAAATGACAAAAGCGGGTAAAAATGATTAGCGCTATATGGGGCTGGTTTTTGGCGCAACTCTGGCGCGCGGCGGAATTGGCAATGGCAATATTTGTGTGTAGTGTTGCTGTGACACTGCTTTTATTGGCCGTATGCGCCTTGATTGTCATTATCGGCAATCTACGGCCTGGGAATAAAAAGAAAGACGGCAACGCCGACAACATTTATGTGTTGGGTGTTACGAGTAAGAGGAGGAAAAATGATAACTAAAGACCAAGCCGAATACGTGATAGAAAAACTACAGCACTTTGCCAACCTTGAGGCAGGTTACCCTGAAGAGGAACCAATAATGCAAGAGGTGTTCAAGGTGATTCGCATGTGTGCTAAGGAACCACTACAAGCGTGGGATGGTGAGAAATTTATTGAGGTGGGGCGTAGCGAATAAGCTTGCAGAGAAAGTGGTTCCGAAATTTAGGGCTTGGCATAGAGAATACAAAACATGGTGCGAGCCTAAAGCATTTAGCATTCAAGATTTAATGACAATAGGTTTTTGCCTTTCGGTTCGTGATGATGATGGTGATTGCGCGTGCGCAAAGTATGAAGACATAGAGCTTATGCAGTGGACGGGATTACAAGACTCGGTGGGTAATGATATTTATGATGGTGACATTATTTCCTATCAGAACTCCACGCTAGCAGCCCTGGGTTTAGGCGCCCATGTTTTACGCCAAACATGCCGTCTTCACACAACAAGGTTTGGCGTAAAACATGGAGATTTAAAAAATATAGAGCCATTGCGCAACTGCATTAAATATGGAGAAAACTTGCGGGTAATAGGCAACATATACTCTAATCCTGAGTTGCTTGAGGAAACAAAATGAAGAAACTTACCAAAGAACAGGCCGAATATTTATTAAGTATTTTTGGGGGTGCTGAGTTCGGATATGCACACTTTTTTGGGAGCAAAAGCGCCGAGCTTTGCTTAAACTATAAACAGGCTGTAAATCTAATACACGAAGCCACCGAACAAGAATTTCCATCATTTAAGCTTGTTACGTCAGGCTCATCTATTAATGTCTTAAATATGTGTAGTGAAGAGGGGGAAAACCATGTGTGCAACGAGGCCATTTTTATTAAGATCCATAATAGTACGTGGAACCAAAAGGCTTACATCATTGTTAATCCCGAAGAGTTCAAAGAATTCACCGCTAACTGCAACAAAATCGTGAAATGGCTAGAAGAACAGAGCGATAATCATGAGTGAGCGCGGCAGCTTTATTACCGAATACATGTATTGCCATGATTGCCGCAAAAAAGTAGGCGAGCTTTTAACTGATGCGCGAGAGTCAGGGTGGTTCTTGGCGCAACCGCTAGCCACGATGCAAGATGACACCTGCTCTATATGGGGGGGCATGATGTATGATACTTATTCTGGTGGAGAAATACACCACTGGGAAGCGTGGCGAAACAAAATAGAGGGCGCAATTTGTCATCCACTACATGTGGCGGTAATGAGCGAAGATGATGACGGTAAGCAGATAATGATTTTTAAACCCCGTGAAAAAATAAATGATTAACAAAGAACAAACCGACACAATAACTATCTACGCATCACGCGAGTTAAACAATTGGTTTATAGAAACTGCCAAAGAAATGCAGTGCTCGCGCTCACAGTTGATTGCATGGGCTATGCAAGAATATAAAAACAAGATTGACGCACAGCCTGCAGAGAGGGCGCATCGTCACAGAATAGAGGGCAAAGGATGGCTGTAAGAAATAAACAACAGGCTGATTTGTTAAAGCGTAAGCAGAGAGAGCAGGATAAGAAGAAGGGTAGCAGGCATGAAAATAAATAGTATTGAAGATTTGCGCAACCACGCAATTAAAACTTTAGAGAAATTAGAAAGCAAGAAAATAGATATGGCCGAGGCTGGCGTTACCGCCAAACTTTATGAGTCACTCATGAGCAGTTTAAAAACCGAAATGGAATATCATAAAATGCTTGGGCATTTACCAAGAATTAAATTTCTAGAGGGTGCAACCTATGAGCTGAAAGAAGAGAAAAAAGAAAAACTAGAAAACCAAAAGAAAAAAATTGCAAAATGACTGTAGTAAAAATATGTAAAAAGCATGGCGACCTAACTATAGATCAAATTATGAAAATCCCAGATAAAAATATAAAAAGGGGTTACTATTATAAATGCAATATATGTCAAAAAATATCTCAAGAAAAATATAGGGCAAAACTTTTAGAACAAAGAAAAGCTACATCTAAAACATGGGCAACCAGAAATAAAGAGTTATCTCAATTAAAATCTAAGCTGCATGGGTTAAAAGGACGTGAGCGGCAAAAAAAAGCACAGCAAATATGGTACGAAAAAAATAAAAATGATCCAGATTATTTAGCAAACAAGCGCGAATACGATATATCCAGAAAAGAAAACCTAACAGACTCTTATATAAAAAACTTATTGGCAGCGGGCAGCAACACATTAAGATGCGCTGACTTGGATAGTCCAGCCATAATTGAGTTAAAGCGAGCCATGGTAAAAATTAAGCGTACAATTAAAAAATGCGAATAAAGTTGCTAGCAAGTGGCACATGGCACATAGGAAGCATTTCAATAGCAGCTACAACAAGAGACTTGATTGAATTATCAAATTTTGACAAACAAATTCTTTGTATATCAATATGTTATTTGTGCGAAAATTTTCCGCCCAACTTTTTAGACCTTCATATTTTTTCTAATGGTTCAAGAAAAGCCCTAACCCGTGATTATGATATTAATCACGGTTATTAGACTAACATATAACCTTTAAGCCTTTTTCTGTTTCTTGGCTGGCACACACTTACGGCCCGACTGGGCATCCCTAATACCCTTTTCGATAATCTCAATAGTCCAGCCATCTTCAATTAAAGCTTCAATCTCGGGAATAAAATAAGATCCATCTGGCAAAACAAAAATGGTGGGCTCAACTTTTACCCATACCTCGCCATTATCGACAATATTATCCTCTCGCGAGGCCGTGGTGATACACGCTATGCCAATTAACAGCATGGCAATCACAATTAAGAACCCATACACTACGCGCTTTTCCACATGGAACCTCCATGGTATCCAATTTAAACGTCAGAATAAGCCCTATTTAGCCATCCCTTTAAGAACACTTTCTCTTGTGGCTGGGCCTGAAATATAAGCCTGTAGTGGCCTGCGGCCTCTGATTTTAGTGCGGCATACAAACTAGCTGGCTCTGCATAATTTACCGCATACAAAGTATTTGGGCCTAGGATGCCGTCTTGCCCAACATCGCGCCCGCTTGCAGCAAGGATTGCTCTTTGCAGGCACTTGTTAGCGTTTAATGCGCCCATATTCACCGCTAAGTCAAATACCTTGCCAGCAATTTTCTGGCTAGCAATCATGTTGTATTTGTTTTTATCCCAGAACTCTTTGCGATAAATAGCTACCGCCATATCACGCGTTAGAAGCTTGATATCAGCAGCTACGGCATCTGGCTTTATGGTTTTATAAAAATTTAAACTAATGCCGTAATTGGTAATGCCGCCATTGTCAGCGGGATTATTTACCAAGCCACCTTCATTTTTTAATACCGCGCTAATAGCTAGCTCAAAGGCCGCCATTAACTAGACCATCTCGCCGCTAGCAACGCCCGCGTCCACTACCACTTCGCCCTCTAGCGGCTCAGCAGCAGCCTTAGCTTTTAACAGCCCTAGCAACTCTTGGCTCTCGGTTAAACGACCAATTAACATATTGTGATTACCAGCGCTTTGCTCTGATGCTTTGGTTAATTCCGCTACGCGCTTTTCTAGCTCTGCAATCATATCCATATTTAAATCCTTAAGTGAAACAATTACCTTTGAGCTTTTGATTGTAATGGTATTCAATGTCAACAATCAAGGATGCCCGCCAAATCAACTCATTATCTGACGGACATCATAAGGCGCTACTTAGTTATAATATAGTTAAAAGTTCCAGCACCTATATCAACGGTACTAGTGACCACAAAACTACCGTTGCCAGGAACAATTTTAACCACTTGCCCTGCATTGGTTTGAGTCGCCCAGTTACCAACAACGTTGCTGCCTGTTGTACAGAATGCATCGGTAAACGATTGAGCTGCCGCGCCACCTGCTGCTGCTGCTCCGGCTACTGACTTCATCACAAATGGAGTGGTTGTCGCAGCAAGGCCGCCAGTTGCCGCGCCAATATCAGCAATTGTGTAAACAGTTGCTTGCCCGTGGGCTGCGTTTGAAATAGTTACATCTGTGTTGCCAGTGTTTGCTACCGCAACTAATTTTAGCGAACCACGTGCTGCTGTTGATGGGAACGAGCTGACAGTACCGGCAGCTCCAGACGAGCCTGCAACTAAGTTACCTGCAGTTGCCGTAATGTTACCAGTTGTTGCGGTCACGCCTGTGCCAGCGGTGACAGTTGTGCCAGCGGCAACCGAGCCTAGAGTTGCTGCGATATTACCGGCGGCAGCGGTTATGTTGCCTAGCGTTAAAGCTAGTGAACCAGTTGCAATTGTCTGCGTGGTCGCATTGTTGGTTAAAAGAATGCTAGATGCAGTTTGTCCGCCGTCTGGAATTGTGATTGTGCGCGCTGCTGCTTGCGCTGCATTAGTTAAAACCAGCGCGGTATTTCCGGTGTTTGCAACCGCAGTTATTTCAAAATAACCACGCGATGCGGTTGCTGAATAACTACGCAGTGTGCCAGCAGTTCCGCTCAATCCTGCATAAATGCCGCCGCCGTTAATAATGTTTATGCCATTAGCGGTTGATAAGTTTCCGCCTGTGGTCGTGGCATACACAATGTGATTAGCAACAGTTGGCAGCACTATTGCTTCAGAGCCAGCGGCAGCCTGTAACGTGATTACTCCAGTTGATACTGCAACTGAAATTTGCAACAACACCGCGCCCTGATCTGTTGTTTGTACCATCGCCATTTGATATTTAGAAAATACATTGCCATAAACAGGAATTACTTTGTTTAAATAGCTAGCAGCAGTAACAGTGGCTAGCGTGTCATCAGTATTGATATATAGTAGTGATGGCTTTGCATCTGCTAGTCCGGTTGTAGGAAATATTATTCCTTTTACGCTCATTTGTTACTCTCCTTATTAAAAAACTATTAAATTAAATCAACGCTCGCATCCGCTATTGCGGATGTATCGTATTCATCCACCATAGGATATTTTTTCTTAATCACTTCACGAATCTTTTGCAAAGCTTTGGCGTCCTCTGGACGATTTTCGACCACCATTTCCCATAAGCATACAACCATTTGATTAATACTGGGATATTCAGCATTTCTTTTTTGTATATATTTTATTTTCTCATCTTCAACTGCTAATTCTCTTAGCGCAACCTCTACTTCTTCTATAGTAGGCTTAGGTAAATCATTATGAATAATTAATGAATTATAATCCTCGCCTGTAACGGAGAAAACCAATTCCGGAAACTTGTGACGTAATGCTCGGCATAAATTAGAACTCAAGATGCTATCTCCATTAATACAATATCAAAATTAGATGAGGTGATTGTAACGCGACTAAAAGCTGAATAATGCTGAAATTTATAAGCCGTAGCTGATTGCGAACCAGGGGCATCTACAAAATTATAATTACATACAAATTGACTGCCATTACCGGCAGTGTTGTTGGCGCAAGTAATCTGCGAATATGGCGAACCACCTATTGTAGTCACCCCCCGCAAGCACTGAAAATAGCCAACGGTATTGGCCACAGCATAAGGTACGCTCATATAAAAGGTGGCCGCCACTATTATCTTGCTGCTGGTGTAATGCGGTGCAATTACAGCAATTGCGCCGGTAATGTCTACAGCTGTAGAGCTATTAGTAGAACTGCCACCGCCGTTTACATAAACAATCTGCACTATGTTTCCTAGGGCTTTTTGACCAACTGAACTAAATGCACTATTACTCATTAGGCCACTATCTCCATTAATACAATATTCATGTTAGAGGTAGTAATGGTTGGCGCATTAGCGCTACCATAATGCTGAAATTTATACGTAGTGGCTGAAGTTGTAGCAGGATTGTCAACATAGATATATCCGGAGGCAGAATCGGTAACACAAGAACCAGAGCTTAATAACGCCCCAACTAGCGCATAAGGGGTTCCACCAATAATAGTTGAAGTCCTTACGCATTGAAAATAACCGCTAGTTGCTTGCGCAACAATTGCTCCGACATCATTATACCAAGTTGCCCAAACTAGAATCTTATTCGAAGCCGAAGTTGGCGTAATAGTAGTTGAGCTACCGGTGATATCCACCGCAGTGGTACTAGAGGTAGCACTTCCGGCGCCATTATTGTAAATCACCTGCACGACGCTACCAGTTAATGATGCTGTGCCTGAAACCGTGAATGCACTATTGGACATCATTAACCCCTGTGTCGTAATTAACCTCAGTAATTAAAACGCCCTCTTCTTTGTCTTTTAGATAGCGTCGATAATCACCATTATCTAAATCAGCTGGAATCCAGGCACCATCTGGCAGCCTATGAATTAATTGTCTGCCGCCAGCTATTACATGTTCATAAGTATAGTTACTCATATAAGCCCCTTAAACTAAACCACGCTCTAAAATGTATTGATAAGCCATGCTATCACCAATTGCAGCCCCCGCCACCCCTGAACCGCCTAAACGTACCGAGTTATTAGTTAACAACGTAGTTGGAGCGCCACCGGCTTGTGCAGAGCGCGTCACATTATATGCGCGCCCCGCGGTGGCCCCTGCTGGGTTGTAAGTGGTTAGGCCGGTGGTTGATGGCACCATCATTCGTTGTAATTGATAAACAATACCATTGCTAGCGGTTGCCCCTGCCACCGTTGCTGGGGTGTATAGCTCGCCATTACCAAGGCCCGGATTATCTACCGGAGCCACGCTGTACAAGAAAGTCTTTTGATAATAGAACTGGCAAGACTTTAGCTGCTGGGCAAAACTTTTGCGCTGGAACGATGTTGCCTGTGGGGCAATCTCTAGCTGCACGTCAGTGATAAAGAAACTATCATCAGCCCCAGCCGTTCCTGTTGGTGCCATAGTAAACTGTATAGCTAACTGGGTAACTGTGGAGCCTAAGGTTGAACTGCTGGCTGTGAAACTGGTCAAGGTAGTGCTCAATGTTACCGAGGTTGATATAGGGCTCGCACTTCCTGTGTATGCCCCGTTTATACCGCTAGTAAAGCCTGTTCCGGTACCAGAATAAACCGTAACGCTCAATAACGAACTAGTTGGCGAGTAGTTGGCACCACACTTGGCTTTAAAAGATAGCGTTACCACGTTCCCTGCCGCCCCAGTGCAAGCATCAAACACAATAGATTGACAGAAAGCTACGTTACCTGTTCCGGTTTGGCCGTTATTGCGCTGCACCTTGGCTAACCAAGAACCAGAGGTGGCCCCAGCCGTTTGGGTGACGGTAAATGCCTGATTAGTGCCAGTTGCTAGCTGCCACATATCAGCGGTATAAGCAGTGGTTGATGCTGCAACTGCAATGGCTGCAGCCCCGCCAGCGCCTCTCTGCCACACCTGCATGTCACCATTTATTGCTAAATTATTGCCAGTAATACTAGCTGGTAAATCCACGGCTATAGTGCCGCTACTGGTAACGGCAGAACCGGTTACCGTTAACGTGGAGCTGGAGACTGCAACGCTAGTAACCAAACTGTTGGTAGCCCATTTTACCCCAGCGCTTTGCGCAGAGTCGGCGGTTAATGACTGACCATTGGTGCCAACTGCCAGGCGAATATTATTAGTGCCATCTCGCACAACAATATCGCCCTTAGTGGTTAGGGGCGATAAATTATTAAACGCGGCAGCTGCGGTCGTAGCATTCGTGCCGCCTTGCGCGATAGTTAGTGTAGTGCTGGTATTGGCTATATTAATTGTCATTATGTTAACTCCGCAACCAAAGTTACATGATAGCTTGCGCGGTCGCCGGTAGTAGAGCCAGCATCACTGTTGCCGGTGACGGCTAATCCATAAAGGCTGGAGACCGCAACTGTGCTAGAGGAAAAGTCAGCAGCAGTGGTAACGTTTCTTATCTGCGCATTGGCGGCCGATGGATTATACAAAGTGGCCGTTGGAGCAGCGCGCATATAGTTAGGCAGCATCAGCATAGCGCCGGTGTTAAATGCATTGGCGGCCACCACTGATAAGCTTATTTCCCCGGT
This sequence comes from Candidatus Saccharimonadota bacterium, assembly GCA_018499905.2. Taxonomy (GTDB): domain Bacteria; phylum Patescibacteriota; class Saccharimonadia; order Saccharimonadales; family AQU-01; genus AQU-01. The sequence continues at coordinate 18,674 of JAHBAU020000037.1, forward strand.
TCCGGTGCCCACGTTTTGCGCAGGGGCTGTGCCGTAATTAAAGCTCTTATAATAAAAAGCCTGGCACTGGTTTAGCTGCCAAGAATATGTGCGCCTTTGAAAATTAGTGGCTTTAGGGGCTATCTCCACCTGGACATCGCCCAGATAATAACTATCATCTGCGCTAGCAATCCCCGTTGGGGTGTAGCTAAACTGCAAGGCAAGCTGGGTTACAGTTGAGCCGATAGTGGAACTTGTTGCACTAAAACTAGTTAAGGTGCTAGTTAATGTAACGGAGGTTGATACGGGGGTCGCGCTGCCTGTAAAAGCGCCATTAATCCCAGATATATCAGTTGAGCCAGTCCCAGTATAGAGCGTAACCGACAAGGCGCTGCCAGATGAGGAAAAATTAGCACCTGATTTGGCCTTAAAAGACACCGTAACAACACTTCCTGCAATGCCTATGCACATGTCTCGTGGCAGGGACTGACAAAAGCGCATTGGATCTGTGCCAACTGCCGCATTATCTCTTTGCACCTTAGCTAAATATGAGCCACTGGTTGCGCCAGCAGTTTGGGTAACCGTTGAAGCACCCCCCGCCGCAGTAGAAATTTGCCACCTATCGGCCGTATAAGCAACAGTAGAAGCCGCAACTGAAATTGCCGCGCTACCATCCGCCCCTCTCTGCCATACTTGAAAATCACCATTTATCAATAAATTATTGCCAGTGATGCTCAGTGGAGCATTTACCGTAATAGTGCCGGAGGTTGTAATTGGGCTACTAGCCACAGTCAAGTTGGTGCTGCTAATACCAGCACTAGTTACGGTCCCCGAGACGGTCGCCCATTTATTGCCAGTGGTTTGCGCGGAATCTGCCGTAAAAACAGCGCCATTGCTGCCCACAGCTAAACGGGTGTTAGTAGTGCTATAAGTTAACACGTCCCCCTTGGTTGTTAAGGGTGATAAATTATTAAAAGCAGTAGTTGCGGTTGTCGCATTGGTTCCACCATTGGCCACAGCTACCGGTATGTTAAAGTTACATTCGTTATTGGTACTCATGTTAACTCCGCATCGGCTGTGTAGTGAAATATAGCTCGACCATTAACTGCGCTGCCTGCAGCAGATGTACCGGTGACTGCAAAACCACCGCGGCTAACAGTAGCGGTAGTTGAGCCGGTATAGTCGGCCGCCGCTGTTTGATCATTAATCTGTGCGTTGGCGGCAGTTGGGTTATACAAGGTTATAGTTGGTGTTGCCCGCATAGTGCTAAAAAAACCAAAATAGTGTGAATTCTGAGTAACCGCTCCAGCCCTGGCGTTTTCAAAAGCTAGGTGACCTGAAGATGTGCCGACGTTTTGCGCAGGTGCGGTATTGTAGTTAAAAGATTTTTGGTAAAACGGCAAACAAGCCAGCTGCTCTTGCTCAAAAGATTTATTTTGAAACTTGGTAGCTTGCGGTGATTGCTCTAACTGTAACTGCAACACAGTTACACTATCATCGGCCCCCGCCGTGCCAGTTGGGGTAAACTGAACATAAACCGCCAGTTGCGTAACAGATGCGCCAAGGGTGCCGGTGGAGACTGAAAAGCTTTGTACCGTAGTAGATAGTGTTATCGAGCTTGTGGCCTCTAAGGTTGCACCCGTGAAACCGGTTGAGAGCTGAGAGACGTCGGTTGAACCGGTGCCACTATAAATTGAAATCACTGCTAGCGAACTAGTTGGCGAGTAATTAGCCCCGCATTTAGCCTTTAACGAAAAAGTTACCACGTTCCCAGCTGACCCTATGCACATATCTCGTGTTAGAGACTGCGCCAAGGTTATGGTGCCTGTTCCGGTTTGGCCGTTGTTACGCTGCATTTTAAGCGTGTAGATATTGTTAACAGTACCTAACTGCAAAGACACCGTAGATGCCTGATTAGCCCCGCAGCTAAATTGCCATCTGTCAGCGGTATACTGCGTAGTGGACGCTGAAATGCTAAAACTGGCGCTATTACGCACGCCCCGCTGCCAAATCCACAGCGTGCCGTTAGCCAACATATTGTTGCCAGCCACGCTAATTGGCGTATCAATGGTTATGGTGCCAGAGGTGGTTATCGGTGTGCTAGCAATGGTTAAATTAGTGCTGGTGATGCCAAAGCTTGTAACGGTGCCAGCGGCGGCATAATTTAAACCCGATGCCTGGGTAGAGTCAGCAATTAATACCGTGGTATTGGCCCCAACGGCCACCCTCGCATTAGTGGTAGTGTAACCCGCCACGTCCCCCTTGGTAGTTAACGGCGATAGCGCGTCAAACGCATTGGTGGTTGTAGCCTGCCCTGTTGCGCCATTAGCAATTGCAATTGGGTTGCTAAAATTAGCCGGATTAATTGTCATGCTGGTGTTAAGTTACCCCATGCTGTTTGGCCAACGAATGTGGTGTTGGCGGTAGTGCAAAGAATTTCCACGCAATCATATCGATTGCTAGAAGCTAGCGTGCCAGCGCTAGAGGTGGCGCTGCTACCGGCATTAATTATCTGCCCGGTATTAGCTTGTATTATCCAGCCGCCTGACGACTGGCCCGAGATTCTAAAATAAAATCCACGCTGGGTGGTGGCCGGAATAGTTAAAGTCACCAATGATGCGCCATTATCAATTATATACCCGGTTTGGTCCGCCACGGTTACTGAGCTAGATGCCACATTTACCCATGAGAATACCGTTGGCGTGCTAGGGATGACTTTGCCACGATAATTGTTAACGATAGCACCGGTGGTGCTATAGGCGACAAATAACGGCTTGGATATGTTGCCAATAGTTGTAGGCTCGGTTGCAGTATACGCGCCCGCAGTTGAGTCTGAAAGGAAATATACTGTGCCAGCGGTTAGGCCAGAGAGGGTTGTTATTTGGCCGTTAGTTACCAGCGTGAAAGTATTGGCATCTACTATGACTGATATAACCCCTACCGATTCAGCGGTGGATGCGGCATCCGCCTTGGCCTTGGTGTAGGTGGAGCTGTTTAAATACACTACATCGCCGACGGCAAAACCATGTGCAGTTTGGCTAACGTTAAAACTGGTGGCAGCCCCGCTAGCAACGGTTGCCCAAGTCGCATCCCCACGCCAGAATGTGGTAGCCGAGGCTGAGGTGCCGGAGTTTAGGTTTGCAACTGGTAAATTGCCGGTCACGCCATTCGCCAGATTTACTTGCGCCCAAGCTGGATTATTAGTGGTGCCAGTGTTGGAGAGATAGCGTGTAGCGTTTGTATCTTTCGCCAAGGCGGTTAGTGTGTTAGCCGCTGAGGCGTATAACAAATCGCCCTGAGCGTAAGTGTCAGGGATGGTAAATGTTGAGTACACGTTATTGGTGCCATCAGCACGAATCACTTTGCCAGCGCTACCTGATGCACTCGGGTAAGTTGGCGTAGACCAGCTAGGGGCCGCATTGCTGCCAGACTGTAGTACTTTTCCAGCGGTCGCGGTGCTAGCTAATAATGCAAAGGCTGCAGCAGTAGAATAAACAATTGCGCCATTATCGGCCACCAAACTAGCATTGGTGCCACCGCGAGCTAAAGATAGCTGGCCTGTCCAACCAGCGGTAATTGAGGTTGCCTGTAGCAGAGCGGTCGTAGGCGAGCCGCCCAAGGTTAAGGTTACGTTAGTATCGTCAACCTTAGTTAACGCGGCTGGAGTCACTGCCGGAATACTCTGCCAACTCGGCAACACCGCCGCGCCATTTGAAGTTAAGACTTGACCCGTAGTGCCAACCCCGGATACGTTTTGGAAAGCACCGGTAGCTGTAGTGCCAGCACAAATTACGCTGTAGGCGGTAAATGTAGTATTAGCTGTGCCCCCATATTGGACCTCCAGTGGTGTAGTTAATCCTATAGTTGGAGTTGCCCCGCCAGTGCTAGTTATTGGCGCGGTGACACTAATAGAAGTTACTGGAGCCGTACCGCTACTGGCCGCGGTTATGCGCCCATAGGCGTCTACCGTTAAAGAAGTATTGGTATAAGAGGCCGGAGTTACCGCCGTGACTGCCAAATCAAAAGTTGGGTCCCCCGCCAGGCCAGTTGGATTAGTTATAGTTATGCGCGAACTAGAGCCTGTAGCTAGCGTTCTAGAATTTAATACCCCAGTAGCTGTAGTGTTTGCTAGAAATCCTGTGGATAAACCGGAGAGAGGTATGCTATTTGGTGCACTAGCTGTTTCGTTAGTCTTGGTGATATAGGTTAAATTTGCTAAAGCACCACCAGCAGCCGAGGTCCAAGCCAGTGTTAATGGGTCATACCATTCAAACAAGCCAGATGTAGTATTAACTCGGGTATCCCCTGCCACACCAGCTGGCCGCTGCCCTGTAGTACCAGAGGGAATGGTAAACGCCGTAGTGCCCGACACTTTTACCTGACCAGTTAAACCGCGTCCAGACAAAGACAGGTCAACGTTAGTATCGCCGCCGGTTGCAGCAATTAACGCCGGATTGCCAGAGGATGCGCTAGTGAAAGTTACATAGTTGGTGTTGGTGCCGCCCCCCGGAGTCCAGCCCAGCAGGTAATTACCGGCTGAATCTTTAATGCCAGTACCGGGGAAATCAAACTGGTAGTTTAGGCTGTTACGTAAGCCTACAACTATGTCATCCACCCGCGCTTCATCGCCGGTCGTGAACTGGTCAAACTTTACTGACATTTAGCCCTACTCCTGTATGGCGTAGAATGAAATGGACATTTCCCCACCGACGGTTGCGGTTATGGCGTGAATTACATCCCCGGCTTGCACATTCCAAGCAGTAGGGTTTAGCTGAGAATTGCTAGCGGCTAGTGTCGCACCAGCTGGAACCGCAGCGGTTGCATTTAATGCTACAAACACATCCGCTGGCGTTTTTACCCCATAACTAAATATAGCTATCCACTTATTATGCGCAACCGCAGTTGTTGGATCTGTGGGTGAGCCAATCATACCTAGCGCCCCCAAAGGGTTAGATGATGGCACGGTGACTGTGGCCTCCGTTGCAGCTGCAAAGGTAACTGTGTAGTTGTCTTTGCAAGCTTGCAACGCAAAGCCGTTTACGCCTCTGGTTGTTGGGTTAATGTTGTATGGTACTGGCATTTAAATTCACTCCTTAAAAAATCTTTATTGTCCAAGTCTAGCGTCTGCTGTCCAATGAATGCCGCAACTCTCGCCTATTGATGAACCACCGGCAGTAGTGCCGGTAAACTCCACGCCTTTTAGAGATATATTTACCGCAGCAGTTGCAGACCAGTCCGCAGGGGATGCCGAGGTATTTCTAATTTGTGCGTTATTACTAACAGGATTGTACGAAACAATCGTGGGGGTTGCATACATTGCTACTGGAAAAGAAACATAAGGCCCGAGCGATTGTGCGCTTGATGCAGGGGATGTTTGCGCCGCGATTTCAAAAGCGGTGCCCACTTGGGTCGCTGGCTTGGTTTGTGGCAAAAATGACTTTTGATAATAATAGTAACAGTCATCGGCTACGCTATTGATACTTTTGGGCGCGGGCCTGGTTGCAATATCCCCTGGCACCAATGATACAGATTGGAAGCTGATGCTTTTAGTGTTAGCGATAGAGCCAGTACCCACCACAATGGCAAAGAACGTGGCGTTATAAATATCTGAGTCCCCCTCCATATCCCAGCCAAAAGCTGAATAGTCAGCAAAATCGCTATTGGCCGACATGGTTAGCTCCGCGCCGTTATCGCCCGCCCCAGTACCCAAGCCCCCGCGAGGCACAGGCACCCATGTGCCGTTTTGCGTAGTGGGGTAACCATCAGCATCTAGGGTTAACACGATTGAGTTGTTAGAGCCAATTGTAGAGGGAAGAGATACATCGGTGGTATACCACAGCGACACGGTTAACGTTAGCGCCGTTACCGAGCTAGTTTTGGCGTACACATTTACCGCTAAGCGATTTTGTAATATTTCTCTAGCAATAGTTGCTGGCTGGTATTGCACAATAGCTAGCTGAGTATCTGTTGCCGCAGTTAAAACTAAGGCCCCACTAGTTGCGCGACTGGTCGTGAAAGCACTGTTGGCTGTTTGGAACACTATAGTTTGGTCCCAGACATAGGCCGACTTATTGGCACCAATTGCAAAGGCGGTAACAGTTGAGGTTAAAAACTGCGCTGGGTTTAACGGAAAGTCCCAGGCGGTTAAAAAACTATTAATGGGTTTTTCTGCCAATAAAGGTTTGTAGTGATTAAATAAATGGTCAACTTGACGATTAACCGGCTCTTGAATAAAAGCAATTCCGGTAGTGTTAGTCTCTAGCCCCACTACCTGCACGCTGCTGACGATAGATGTGCCGGAGGTTGGCAAGTTAATAACTATATCTACATAACCTAAGTCCGCAGTGGCAGTATTAGCCGAAGCCGGTAATTGCACAGTGCCGCTAAAGCCTACATATTCTGCCGAAGCATTCGCCGCCGTTAATAAAGTCGTTACGGCCCCAACATTTGGCTCATATGTAACGGTCACCGTAGTGGTTGGGCCAGTTAAAATATATGTTGCCACATAGCCGTTAACCGCGTCAGGTTTTGGCGACCAAATTCCTGGGTTATGGCTTAATCTCTGCACCAATTGCAACGCAGAGATGCTGCCGGTTACCACAAAAGTCATTGTGTATGGTGGATTGGTGGGGTAGTTAAGGTCGCCTCGGATTGCATTACGATTGACGGTTATAGTGCCCGCGCCAGTATAAGTAGCAACCAAATCCCAGCCTGGGGCGATTGCAAAAGCAGTAGTGCCGGAGCCGGAAACAGCTAAACTTAAACCTAAATCCGCATCAAAGTTAATATCCACAAACTGGGGATTAGTTAACAGGTTCTCGGAAATGCCGTTTTCACTAGCTACCTGTTCAGCTAAGGTGTCAGGCCAGCCTTCGCGAGTGAATTGTTGCACCCCCAGGCTGTTAAATACCGCCACGTAATACAGCTCCACATTACCTTCATCGTCAAACGGATAATAGTAGAGGGCCACATTGTTACCGTTGGCATCCTGCACCGTGCCCACCGAACTTAGGGTCACCGGGTTAGGCAGCGCCACATACGTATACACTGGATTGCCCGAGGAATCAGTGGAGCTTGTCTGCTTGCTGTAAACTAGTTTTGGCGCTGTGCGGTCTGAATCTTTCCAGAACTGTACATAACCGCCAGACAGCGGCGTGCCATCATCCTTGGATACAAAATACTGCTCTAAATCTACCGAGGTTATGTAAGATGTGGTCATTTTTTGCCCCTGAAATAGTTGACAAGATAACCTCGGTATGCGATAGTGAGGTCTATAACTTTAATAAGAGGTGAAGCATGCTTACTAATATTATCGGCTGCCTGCTTGGATGGGGGCTTGGGATGCTTGTTTGCCTGTATTTTGACGTATAATTGTCTCATTTATCTTCCCTCTTCCGAAGCGGCTGTTTCTGCAATAGCAAAATCTTTCGCAGCTTGCTTCAATATTTGAGTAAACTCAGCATCTGAAATAGGCCGAGATTTTTTAGTCTGATTTTTTTCCATTCTATCCAAAACAGCCCGTCTAAACTCAGGCGATGTATAAAGCTTAGCCAACCGAGTGTTGTTTGCTTTAGAGATTGCCTTGCCCGCAACTGTGCCAGCCGCTCCACCCAAAAGACCGCCAGGGGGGCCTCCAAGTATGGTGCCTATTGAGCCTCCTATTACACCGCCAGGACCAGATCCTTTTACGACCTCCATAAGCTGGGCTATCATGCCTTGGTTTTTAGCCCCTGTTTTAGGATTAAACCATTTATTTAGCGCTTCGGCATTCATATTTTTAAGATTGATAAAGTCATGAATAGACTGGCGCATGGCGGCATCAGGAAATAATGCATTTTGCTGTCTCTTGCCTAATTTATTCCATAAATTTGCCATCTCTGTTGGCTGTAGCACACCGTATTGATCAAATGCTTTTTGCAAATAAGCTGCGCCTAGCAAATGTTTTTGTTCTTTCGGCAGAACATCTATTATTTTTTCAATTTGCGAAAAATTATCTTTGATTTTACTGGGCTTAATAATATCGTGCACAATGGAATCATAGTCTTTATTTTCATCTAAAAATTTACGTACGTCTTTATCTAAAAATCTTGAAAAATCGCTGCGATAATGTTCTTGCGCTTTCTCATAAGTGTCTCGAATCTTTTTAGAACCTTTGTTGTTTAATAAATTCTGAATGTCGGCATTGCCAGCTTTCGCTAATCGCTTATAAAGCTTGCCGGTAGCCCTATCAACCGCGCTTTCGCTTTTTTCCATGCGCAAGCCTTCGGTATACAAATCGTTAAATATGGCCTTAGCATCTGAAATAGATGATGTTTGAACTGTTTCGGTTAAAGGTTTGCCAGATTTATCAACAATTTTACCAGGGGTTACATTTTCAGTTTTTTGTAACCCGAGTAATTTGTTGTAACGATTTTTAAACTTGCTATCTGCTTTTAGCATTGGGCTGTTTTCAATAGATGCTGCATTTTCAGAGGCTATTTCTTTAAAGGAGGGAAGCTCAAGTTTTATACCTTCCGATTCAGCTAGTTTATCTATCGGCTTATATAATTCATTTTTAACAAACTCAGACTCTCTCTTGGCCTCTTGTGTTAGCTTCTCAACCAATGGGTTTAAATCAACATTAGTAAGCTTGCCTTGAGCGGTAGCGTCGCCCACCTGCTCGGCTCTTTGTTGTACTTCTTTTTCCCGTTGACGCATGATTTTGTCAACGACCGTATCTTTTGCTTGCGGGATTATTTCGTTTGATAATTTATGCGCAAGCTCTGGTGAGCCTATAACGCTCCCAATATCGGTATGAGTGCCCTCAGCAGCGCGTACATTGCGAGCTAACTCTTCCGGGCTTAATAAGCCTTCAGCCTGTTTTGCAATTTTACGAGCCTGTGAAAATTTATCCGCAATTGCACCACCAACTTTTGATATGCCGGCGCCAGCTCCTTTTATGCCGCCCTCTGCTGCTAAGAAAGGTATTAAGTCTTCAGCTATGTTTTTGTTTTCACCCACAGAGTTAATAACTGCTGCAACATAAGGGTTGCCACCGCTTGCTAATAATGACGGTATAAACTTGGTAAAGCCTTCCACTAGTTGCGTGCCAGGCGCTTGCTGGTTTGTAGGATTCCAATATTGCTGAGCATTTTTAAATGTTTGAGTATCTTGTTCGCTTGGTCTCCAGGCTTTAAGGTCATCGGAAATGGGGATCAACTCTTCAGATGATGTGCGGCCAAAAGCATTACCTATTTTAGATATAAGCGGATGATTTTGTTCAAACTCAGATTTTTTTTGCTGTTCGCGCTTTTGATGTTCGCGGATATACTCAACCAGGTTGTGTGGCACATTAGCTAAAACCTCGGCACCACCTGCTAAACCCTTCATGGCGGCGTTGCCATAGTCAGACGGAGAATTGTTAAATAAATCCATCAAGCCGCCACCTATGGCGCTGGCAGTATCTAAAATGCGGCCGGGCGCACGCATCCCAGCATCAACTAATGCGCCGCCAGGTGTTTCATAATCAGTGCTGCCAGGTGAAAATTGCATGGGGTTAACGTTTAATCCAATCTGCGAATAATATTCTTCATCAGGCATGTCGGCATAATATTTATCTTTTAACGCATCGGCTAATTCTCGGTCGCTCCAGTCTTTATACTGAGGATAAGCTTTGCGAACTTCGTCTAATGATTCACTCAATCTTTTTTCCTTTTGCTTAAGCCTAGCGGATTATCTTGAGTAACATTGGCTTGCTGTGAAATTATTTTAGAAAAATCTTGTGGTCCGAGCTGTGCCGCTTGAGAGCCAGAATTATATGCCTGCGGATTTTTTAATGCTTGGGTAAATGTGTCGATTTGTTTCTTGATAGTGTCGCGTGATTTTTGAATCATGCGTTTAGCAGCTTCCGGGCTTTTAGTTAAAGATGTAGCATTTACCATCTCATAAATAGCGTTGGCAGCATCAGGGGTAATAGAGTCACCAAAGAATTGACGTAACTCTTTAGCCTCTAACTGCACAGCTTGCAATGCCTCTAAGTACTGTAAATATTCTTCACTTGGTTTTCCCATCAAATCTTTAGCTTTTTCAGACGCCAATTTAGCGCCGCCTTTCAATCCCGAATAGCGAGTTAGCGCATCTAAATTTGATGAATCAATAGATTTTAATAAATTTTGTCCACGTAACGCCGTGGTTCTGGTTGCAGAATCAGTACTTTGTTTTTGTATTTGTAAATCATAACGATTTAATAATTGCGCCTGTTCTTCAGGGGTTAGAGGTATCTCGCCATTAGAGCCAGGCAAATATCCTTCCTCGGCTTGCTGTCTTTCGGTGTATAGCTTGCCTAAACCGGACGGGGCAAATCTGCTGCCACCCTGTGCTTTAATCACGCGGTCGTATTCGGCAATTAGCGGGCTGTTTGGATCTTTAGCTGCCAAGTCGGCACGCTCTTGCACTAGCTTGCCAAGACCGCTAGGTGCAAACGTGCGCCCTGCTGCTTGGTCCTTATAATGTTGAATCTGCGCCTCGGTTAATTGTGGATAGTATTGATTAACCAAGTTTTGATGCGCAATATCCGCCTCAGCTTTCGGGGCATAATACTGGTTTTGCAGTTCTGATAAACGATTAGCTAGCTGCATTTTACGCTGCTCATCATCCATGCGCGCAGGCTCTTTGGCAATTTTATAACCTTTGAGAATGTTAGAGAAAAAGTTCTCAATATTTGAGTAATCATTTTGTCGCTGAGGTATCCTGGTAAAGTCAGTAAATTGTATTGGCATATACTATCTCCACGCCGAACCAGGCACGGTTTTACCGCCGCCAAAACCGCCAAATCCACCGCCACCACCAAAGCCCATGCCTTGCGCGCCCAAGCCTAGCAGCGAACTAAACAAAGCATTGCGACGCCCATTGCTGCCCTCAGCTCTTTGATAAGCTAATCCGCCGCGTTGATTCAAACTTCCGCCAATTAAATCAGCCAATGAGTTTGAAGCCTGGAACCCACGGTCGGCGACATTTTCTTTACCTGCCAATCCGGTGCCATGCACACCCCTAACATTCTCTAGGTATTGCTGCATATCTTCACCGAGCAGGGCATTAATTAGCTCGCTTTGGTTTTGTACATCAAAGTTAGTGCCACGAAAACCACCGGCTGCTGCGGTGTTGGATGCTGCGTCTTGTAATCTTTTTTCTCTAAATTGATAGCCTTGCGAGGGCTTATAGCTCTCGAGGATTTTATTAATAAAGCCGGTGGGGTCTTGCAGCATCTTGCCGTATTCAGCATTAGCCATGTCGCCAGCTTCGCGCCCCTGGGTAATGTAGGGGTCAAAATATTGCTTACCAATCCCCGGTATTTGGCTTAAGTATTGGTTGGCTGCATCTTCAGAATTACGCGAGCCGCCCATTAAACCGCCTATACCTGAGCCTAGAGCGGCACCGGCTGGGCCGCCAAAGAAGCCTCCGGCTATGCCACCGGCAACTGGTAATATGTTTCTAAAAAAGCCCATAATCGCCCCTTAAGGATAAGCTGCTGTAGTAAATTGCACTAACACTGTTGGCCCGCTTGCTTGTTTGCCAACCCAATTAGGTGGCGTAGCATCGGTTACAAACCATATAGTCCCAACTGGCATTAAATCGGCCACCGTAGTAAAGCTGCTGTCATTTGGGTTTAGAACTGGTGTCACGGTTAAGTCGGTATTAGTAATAGTTGTAACGCTAAAGCCATTTGGGCCTAAATTTTGCCGAATAGTTTGGTTAAATTCTTGATGATAGTTTTCTTGCGCTATCGCTTCACTGTCAGGATTGGTTATATATGCTGGTAAATCCATTTAATACGTATCCAATAAACCGTTATTTACTATCAAGCTGCCTTTGCCCCAGAACCTAAATTTTAACACTAAATCATTGCAGCGGCCTAGATTATTGTAGGTGATTATATTCTGTCTGTTCCCTATCGGGTTTAATAGGCGCGACACCGTGTTGCTATAAGTATAGCCGCCGTCTTTTGAGATACTCAAGTCAACTCGTGGCCTGTAAACCAAGGTGGTGGGAATAGCATACGGTAGAGGTGAATACGGGGTGATAGGTGAAGTATTCACCTGGGCGACCATAAGCTGCCCACTCTGGCTAATTATATCATCGTTAGATGGGTCGAAATTATCTTCAGTAATTAAATTATCCGGATAGGCGCTAGCTATTGATAAGCCAGCAACTAATGGATCATCCCCTTGCGCCAATGTAAATACTAGAGAGTTAACTATAAATCTGGCTGAATCAGCACGTCTTATATTGTCAGTTATTCTGGTTCTAGGTATTTCATATACCAAAGATGAATCGTATTCTGTGCTGGTTGCTGGGACTACGTTTTCATCGTATACCGTTATGTCAGTGTTGGTTTCATAAATTGCACCATTTTTTAATGATATAAAATAACTTTTCTGGTTAAAATATGCAGTTTGCCGGGCCGGATGATATGCTTCAAATTGGTCTGTTAGGTGAAAAAATTTCTTTTCGTCAAAGTCATATAAAATAGTTACATTATCTTCTTGATTAAAAAACGTTAGCTGATAAAACAAATGCCCGTCTTGGCGATAAAATAGTGCTGTAGATTGTTCTGGGTATTCTAATTGACCAAGCAAATAATCAATACCATCAGTTGAGATAGAGATTGCACTTTGTCCGTGATACACCATAATCACTGGCGCATTAGCCTGGTTAACTCCAAGCCATGCAATATATTGGTCGCTAGATGCTATGGTGGATACGCTCAAGCAGCCAAAGTCTACATTAACTGTAGAGTTGCGGCGATAGTTTTGCGTGCCGCCAATATGCGTATGAATCTCACAAACAGTGGTGCCAAATACTAGAACCTGGTCTGCTTGCGATGGAATGGCTTTTACTGCAATTGCATAATCGGGCTTGGTTTGCAGGGCTAATTCGGTAGTCTGCGAAATAGTGGTTGGCGATGCATAAGAATAGGCATACCATTTAGCGCCATTGCCTGTAGTATCTCCATTACCAATTAAAAAAAATGTATCGTGAAAACATACATAATTGGGAATCAAAGTGCTACCTAGCGGGCCACCTGTTTGCACAGTTAACACCGGAGGCAGCGAGTGATTAATGATATAAGCATTAACCCCATCAACAATACAAATTTGATTATTTAAGTTCTCATCCATGAACACTTCGCCTGATTCGGTAGCGAGCGTACCGGAGTATTCGGTAACATTTAAATTTTCATCAATGCGATACACTTTGCTGCTATACACTGCAATCATGATGTTACCGCGAGTGGATTTAAATAAACCGCGGCCCTGAGCTGGCGCTTGTGCATTAATTGCTTTTTTATATCCGGCAAAACCAACTAGCCAATCATCTGAAATAAACATGTTTTGTGTATATGAGGATGATATTTTTTTATATCTGCCAAAGGTGCTAGAACCTACAATTTCCACTGGTATTTGCTGGGAATTTGGCGTTTGCCGAAAATTAGGTGATGGGTTTTCCATTAACCGATAGTCCACCCTAGACCAAGATTTACTTGGGAATAACTAATGGTTGCACCGTTTGCAAAAGTGCTAATCTTAGTTTGACTCAAATCCATCGGCGCTGAACGCTTAGCAATCCAGTTTTGGTATTGCAGTAATTGCTTAGCAACCCCTGGCGGCACTATAAAGTTAAATTCAGTACATAGTCTTTCAGCTAGACTAAATTTTAAATAATTAATGTAGAACTGGTCTAGCACTAATGGCAAAAATGTTTGGGCGATCGGTCCATTTTGCGTGCTGAAATTATAAAAAGTTACATAATCAGTGGTTGATTGTGTGCCGAGAGTTTCAATAATTATATTGCTGCCACGCGTGTTGGTTAAAATTAGTTCATTTAACACTACGGTTGCTGTAACATTTGGCACATCTGTATTAATTACTGTAGCTAGATTTGCGGCAGTTTGCGTAACGCCATACGCACCAGCTAAATCTACATCGTTAATTACTAGCTCACCAGCGGCTAAGGTGCCAGCAGTTGCCGCAAATACGCGACCCAAGTTTACTTTGGTAACACTAGATAATAAATTTTGATTTAATGCCACGCTAGATAACCTAAAGGTGCCCCATGCCTCTAATTCATAATTAGTTTGCGGAAAGAAATATAAAAATAAATTAGCGCCGCCAGTGCATCTTTCAATATGCCAATTAAAAGGCAAGCTATTAATGTTGTTGGCACGAGATGAACCAAAATATACTTTGCGATTAATCGGACGCATTTGATAGCGCACATCATTAATAAAAAATACTAAAGTTTCTAAATCTTCTAGGTTTGGAATAAAATATTGTTCTTGGCCTGCAATTGCATTGAAGGTGTATTTTTGAAAATACGGAATCATGTCTTTTTCGATGGCTTTGTCGGCTAATATTTCATTTAAAAATTGTAAGCCGTCATTCATCTGAGTGCCGGACACTGTCTCAAACTCGCGCGATACTATACCACTTGCGTAATATGCGTTCGTTACTAGCTCAATAACAGTGTACGACATGTTGGCCCCTTATAAGGTTATAGCTCGTCTACATAGCCTTGAACGTTGATTGCAACAGAACCAGCGGCAGTTATCTTATAGTCCACGCCGGAGGCTAATGTTGCACCAATTGGGCAGACAAGATTACCGCGCGTTACAACGCCTGCTGCATCGCCAGATAATGTTGCTTGCGCTGCATCAGTTGCAGAATCGCCACAACGTAAATCTAACTGGTCATCCGCACCAGTAGGTGTGAAAGCAATTGCAAAAATACCGGTGCCGCTAGCTACTGGGATTGATGCAGCAACGCTAACTGCAGCAAATGCAGTAGATGTGCCCGCTGTAATATCAGTTGCAATTGATGTGCGGTAAATCACAGTTCTATCTACGCCATTGCCGCGTTGGTCAAAAGGCAAGAAATTAGCTGAGCCATCAGTTAATACAGCACCAATACGGCGGAACTGATCAAAGCCTGCTGGCAATGTAGGCGCTGTAAAGGATGTGGAGATTACAACGTTAGCTTGCACATAGTAAGCGCCTTGTACAACCGCTGATGTTGGTGATGGAGTAGTAAACGGAGGCACCGCCAAACTTTGTTGCTCACTTGGTGGCAGGTTTATCCATGAATTCTCAGAACTAGAAATCACATACACTGCGTAATGTGTGTTGTTTGCCATTGTGCCAACATCTAAACCACCAGCGCCAACCACAGCGGTTGAAATTGTAAAACCAGTTGTAACAGCCGTGCCATTGTTTAATGGTGGGCGCGCTAAAACTATATCGTTTACGTTTGTTGAATTACGGCATTGGCCCTGAGCGATAGTTAATGTATCGGTATCAGTCCAAGTCATTTGTAAGCCGTTAAGATATGATAAACCTTTGTTAACCACCGGGGTTAAAGGTATTTGAGCTGCCATATTAAGATCCTCTTAGGTTAATAATTTCTCAGCTTCATGGTGCTCACGATGATGTTTTCTACATAACCAACGTATATCCATTGGTTTAGTATAGTCATCATGGTGCGCCTCAATCTGCTCGTGATTCCCGCAAACTTCGCAGGGCTGTTTAATAAGCTTGCCGGACCTGATGTACGTACGCGTAAGGGTCCGGACTTGATGCTTGAGCTTTTGCTCTTCAGTTTTGGGCCGCTGAGCATATTTATTTGCGCGTCGCCAAGCTTGGTTTTTCTCCAGCGCACATTTCTGACAATAAGATGGATTGTGGGGCGCTCTTTCTGCGCCGCATGGGCATAGGCCCGTGATGTGCTTTTTAGTGCGTCCGGTTTCCAATCGCCACTCATTGTCTCGCGCTCGATTGCAGGCATTACAATAGCCCTTCTTTGGGTTTTCTTTGAGCGCCTTGCAAGTATAGCAATAGGGGCTGCGGCCTTCGCCCAAAGGAAGCTGTCCTCTAGCCAGCCTAGCCTTAAGCCTATTTGCTTTGTTTCTATCGCTTTTACACTTCTTGCAGCAACTCTCATTATCCCTTCCAGGTTCTTTCTCAAGCTTGCAAACACTACAATAAATACTTCTAGCCATTTGTCACCCCTCTGTCAAAAGCAGCACAATGCCTGATTTTAACAAGAAGGGCAACTATTTTGTACCTAAACTGGGAAGGCAAGCATCATCGAATCCTCCGGCACCAGTGTAGAGCCCCATATAGCATCGTGAACCATCCCGCGAACATTTTGCCCGAACTGAGAACCGTAGTACTGACGAATGCTCATGCCAGTTAATGGATCAACCGCGTTACCTGTTGGGTAAGGAGTTTCATTTGGTAACTGTGGCATTGCTAGGAACAATGGATCGCCTGAAGTAATCAAACCTGCACGATGGCTTGGAAGCACAGATACTTGCATGCCAACTTGGATTGCTTGGTTTAAGTTTTGCTCAGCAGTTGGCAGTGATTGCAAGTATGGGTAACAGCTCACTGTAACCTGTGAACCGGCAGTTGATGCCGCATCCGCTGTTGCTTGGAATTGCACAGGGTTGCTAGAGTTTTGATGCCCAACGAAGGTTAGGTAACGCATGTTGTTAAAACCGGCAACACCGTCATTAAACTGTAACTTATCGTATTGTTTGATTGAACTAGCATCCGATGCGCCATGACAACCACTAAAAGTAATTGTGTCGATTGAAGAGCCAGGACCATTAGTTGTAAAGCTTACAACTGTCAATGTAGATGCGTAAGTTCCTTCAGAGCCAGACACATGCACTGGTAACAAGTTAGATTTGTACCATTTGCAATCAGCAAATGGAGATAATTCCCAACTGTTAGCCATCTTGTTGTTTCTATCTGGGGCAAACTGTGCCAAACCGCCGGCAACAATTGGAGGAATTGCTACATCAGATAAATAACCTTTAGCCTCACCTGCGATAGCGCCGTAGTTTCTAAAAAACGCCATGGCTTCAGCTAATTGAGTTGGGCTGTTAATTGGAGTTGTGCCGTTACCATAGAAACGATAAGTATTAGTTACCGCATTTAACGCAACGTTAGCTTCAATCTTAGAGCCTATTTCGCGCACAGCTGACATGCCAAAACGGGACATGTAGTCTTTAACGTTTAATATAAATTGTTGGTCTGTAAAAGCATATGATGCTGAGATTTCGTTGTTAATTACCAATGGTTGCACACGTTGATTAGCTGGTTGGAATTGGGCTACCAAGCTGTCAACTGTTGTCATACGTGGTGGTAAATCGAATGTAACAGTAGAGCCTAAGTTTGCAGTTCTGTCTTGGAAATTCTTGAACTTTTTGTTACTAGTTGAGATAAACGGGCCGAAGTTTTGCATTGCTGCAAGTCCTGACAATTGATATGTCTGGACGGTCTGTAGAATTTGATTTGGCACTGCCATGTGAATCACCTATATTTATCATAAAAAAATAATAAATAGATGTGTTTAGAGGGGCAGTAACTAGATTAGAACTTCAACCAATCTGCTTGCTTTAAATCCTCAAGCGTCATATTCCCCCTATCCGCACCTACGTTAGATGGTCTAGTTTCAGATAATGGAGGGTTGGTTGGTTCATACTCTGCGGCAGCGGCACGATTCTGACTGATAGAATCAGCTAGTTTCTGTAACTCCACCATACCTCTATTGGGCATTTTGTTTAGCCAATAGTCGATTTGCTGTAGTTTTAATGGGTTTTTGCTCAGCTCATACATAATGTCGCCAGCATTTTCCATTCCGCTCACGGCATGTACGATTTGTGGGAAAGCTTCGTGCTCAAAGTCGCCCATTATTTCGTCAAAATCATTGTAGCGCTCTTTGGCTGCTTTGAGTTTCGAGAAATAAGTATCTGCTACTCTGCGCATTTCAGCCTCGCGAGCTTCAGCGGCGATAGCGTCTTGCTGGGCACGCAAGTCACGCTGGAATTTAGTCGAGAAGTCTTGGTAGAGCTTTTCAGTATCTACCGAGCCTGTCATGCCACCTAATGCGGCGGTTTGACCGGTCTTTAACTTGTCTAATTCTGCGGCGTGTGCGGCTTGCAACTCTTGGCGTATCTTAGCTTCTCTAGCTGCGAGTTCTGCTTTCTCTCTCTTGACGACCCTATCTACTTCCTCTTGCGTGAGTGTTTTAGGCTCGGCAACAGGTGCAACAGTTTCGCTTTGAGATCCATCCAAATCAACATTTTCCATAACTTAAACCCACTATTTCCCCGTGACGGTGATGCCTGCTGACGATGCAGTACGCTCATTTTGCCCGATGAGTCGGTGTAACCCAGGTTAATGCCTGGTCATATGCACTATTTATAGCCGCGGCGATATATTTTGTCAACTGATTTTCATCAGAACGATGTTGCGCTACCTTTTGCAAAATGCTAGATTAAATTCACGCAGCGCAATGCGTCCGGGGGATAGGTTGACAGCTCCTAGTCCCCCTTCTTGCAATTATCTTTTTGTTTATCCGCATCACTAAAGTCTATGTTAATGCCTTCTTGTTTTAATACTTCCTCGGCTATTTGTTCTACTGCTGAATCGTTAGTGTTGGTGAAATAACGCCAGCCAGCGCCGATAACAATTGCGGCCACTATTATTAATGCATGTACCATGTTAGCCCCCTTACAAGTTGCAGACACTAATATAGTATAGACAAATTTGGGTGTTTAGCTAATCATTTAACCAAGCGTAGATTTGGCACAAAACCATGGGCCGACAACACTACATGAGCGGATTTATCGTCGTTAATTTCGCCAACTACAGCTTCGAGCAGGTAAATATAGCCATCTTGATCGCACTCAAGATAGCAGTCGACGTCACCCCAGCGCTCGAGAGAACCCTGGGCGTAAAAGATGAGTTGCGATAGTTTCATTTGCCATCCTTGCAAACTAGCTAATACTTATTTGCTCTTTTTGAGCACGCGCCTAGCTTTGGCCCTTATTTTATCGGCCGCAGCTTTACTAATGTTACCCTTATTTTCTTGCTGGGTAACGCGACTTAGTGCATTTTTGGCGTGCGCTTTATCTTCAATTGGGTATTTGCGGTCACCAGGCTCGGCAAATTGCGATTTCTTTAGCTTTTTGCGAGCGGTAGCGGTTAACTTAGTCATCATTGCCCCCTTGTAGTGTTTTAACAGTTTTAACTGCTAGCTCAACTGCCGTTCTTGCTTGTTCTGCGGCCAGCTTTTCTTTCTCGATGGCATCTTTTTTATCGCCCTGCTCAATCTTGGCTAACATTTCAATAAATTTAATTTGCGTTTCTTGCTCTTTAATGGCAAGTTCAGCCGCCTTGTTGGCTTGCACACCTTGCGCCGCCTCTCGACGTTGCTCGGTCTCCATTTGAGTTTTTTGTAGCTCAGTTTGCGCTAGAATCTCCACTTCATTTGGCTGTTGTGACTGCGCCTCGCGCTGTTGTTGCTTGGCTTCCATGTATTTAACCGACAATTCTTTAAGATGGTCGATACCACGAATGTCCA
>JAHBAU020000015.1 GCA_018499905.2 Candidatus Saccharimonadota bacterium
ATCCTGCACGCGGCGTTGCTCCATCAGGCTTTCGCCCATTGTGGAAAATTCCCTACTGCTGCCTCCCGTAGGAGTCTGGGCCGTGTCTCAGTCCCAGTCAGGCTGATCATCCTCTCAGACCAGCTAAAGATCGTCGCCTTGGTGAGCCATTACCTCACCAACAAGCTAATCTTACGCAGGCCGTTCCCAAAGCGCATTACTGCTTTAATCCGAAGACCACATGCGGTATTAATCCACCTTTCGGTGGGCTATCCCTCACTTTGGGGTACGTTCCTACGCGTTACTCTGCCGTCCGCCGCTCGTGTACTCCAGCACTTCATTTAAGCACCTCTTTACCTAGCCTAGGTATTGAGAATGATGATTGTCATCACTTCGGTGAAGATGCAAAATTTCAAAGAAATTTTTACGACCTGTCACCGCTTAAATAAACTGCAGGAGCCTTACCGCTCGACTTGCATGTATTAGGCACGCCGCCAGCGTTCATCCTGAGCCAGGATCAAACTCTCAAAAAAAAGAATCTGTCCAAAACTTCAGTCAGAAACTGACTTACTTGTTGAATCCGACAAAACCGGATTCGGTGTTTTAAAACATATTCATCGCCTCGGATAAACCGAGACTAATGAACTTTGACGTTGATTTGCACTACCAAGTTTTTAAAGATCGTTCGCCCCTGGTAGCAAAGACACTAAGTCAAAGCCTCCAAAATGAGCTCCAGCCATCATATCGCTTCTTAACAGATAAATCAACCCTATTTATGGCAAAAGCTGTAGTGCTTATTGCAACGCCCTACTAGGCTGTGACTTACAAAAAATCATTGACGTCGGGCACAAACGGTCGGTTATAGTTTGGTAACAGATTTTCATAGATAACTGCTCGAGCAACACGATGGTGAACTTCAGGGGTGGGCGAAGGATGTACGCCAAGATGTAGCAGTGGCACTCCGGCATTCTCATTCACACGCGTAATCGCTACCGCCGTTCCGCCTTCATCTCCATAAGGGCCAATGAAGGCTGATGATAAGTAATCGATTTCTAAAGGGAATAACGATATACCCGCAGGTGATCCGGCGTTAGTCTCGGCCATAAACCAATCTGCCTGCTGATGATACAGATACCGCTCGCCACTAGGACCCTCAAAACAAATATCAAAAGCTTGCGTTTGGATGCGCTGTGCGCCCGGTGCGCCTTCAGCTAAATATTCGAACACTTCTGGTTCTGGTCTGCCGTATGCAGTTTCAGAGATGACTTTTACTATACTACCTGGAGGCAATTGCATATCGTCTGGGTCGAACACCCCGTCACGAACAGCCATTGGTCTCTGTGGTATCAAGTCTGGCCCATAGCGATCAATGACTTCTTGGGCGTGTCGCCGCCCCCTACGACCCATAGTGCTTTTCGCTCTGCTAATGTAGTTATCCGAACCGTGTACTACATCATCATCCCAATAGTCAGGCGTAAAACATCCTAAATATCGCTCGCGTAACTCTTCATCCAGTGGATCAAAACCTTCACCAAGAGACATATTGATTATTTTATACAACGAGGTAGCTGAAGCTGCAAGGCTTTCATTGATCTAACGCCTTTAATCACGCTTAATTTGCCCTTTCAGCGCGGTGGCGCCCAGTTTCTTTTCGCGGCGCACCTTGCGAAACACCCGCTCCACCCCTCTATAAATATTCGGAAAATGATCCTTGGCAAAGGTGTTAATGCCGTCAAATGGCAACAGCCAATCCATAGCCGTCCTAAAGACGCTGTACTGTTCTCCCTGATGGTTTGGCGGCGGTCCTGATTCCTTACCCATAACCCTATTTTACCGCACCCGTAAAATGCACACCGTGTTTGCATACACTTCCAACAACACACCAACTGCTACCTCTTGAATTAAAACCATAAGCATGTTTTTATACTGCTGTCATATCCATAACAGGCTGTCAACAACAGGCCAAATCAACAGTAATGCTACAACAGGGTTGTTGTTTTCGGCGCTATTGACTGAAGATACCGAAGAATAAGCAATTGATTTATATGTAGAAATGTTATAAAATATAAATTATATGGCAGATCCTCACGAGCAGCAGCCGCTAGAAAATCGACAGTACAGCCCACCTCAGCCCCCAATGTCGCGCCGGGATTTTTTGCTCGTTCTTGGTGGCGGTGTCATGGGTGGTCTAGGTATTGGTATGAACCTGCCGAGTTTGATGCAATCACATGAGGAAGCTGCAACTAATGGTGGCGCTTCTGCGCCAGATGCAACACAATATCCCCAACAACCACCTACCAGCACCTTCGAAGGGTCAAACGGTAAAGAAGCGCACTCGGCTGCCGAGCAGTACGACCCCGCCCTGCGCGAAAAAGCCCGAGAGTATAGTGATCAGGAACTTATAGACTTTGCTCACCGCACAGACTGGTTTCTGGCCACACCTCCGAGGGCACAACTTTCCACAATCCTCGGAGACAATAGAGAGCTTCCCGACCCAAATACACTAGAGGACGGTACTCACAACCTACGTAACGATTACCGCACTGCCTTCACTAATCTCATGGCACAGGGGGATATACCAGTAACTTATGACTATGATCCCTATTCGGAACAGAATTTGCTGGATACCGACCCCGACTTAGACGACAGAACACTTGGCACCAATTTACTCGGCCTGGCAACTGCTATCTCTCGATATCCGCGCAATTTCCTTGGCAACCTCACTGCAATATTCGCCAACGAAGACCGAGCCATTGTTGAAGATGGTCGGGGTAACGAGAAGACGGCCAACACATATCTATCTGTCATGAATCTAGAGGGTCCACACCGAGGTTCATTAGTAGCAAGTATCCGCGGTCTATGGCCAGCAGGAGCATTTCACGACATTGCCCATGAGGGTGCCCACATACTACAAACAAACGATTTCCAAAACAGTCTATTCGAGTCTGTGATTGCAGGAGAACCCCCCTTAGGTGAAATGCTGCAATGGTTAAACCACAACCGCGACCAGATGGATGAAAACCAGGCCAGCTTGGTCACTGAGCTCTTGGAAAACTGTGATCAAGATAAAGCATTTGAAGAGGAGGCCGGTGCCATAGCTGCTACCTTTGGCAGAGGTTTCGTACAAATTCCCGAATCCGTTGATAGCGCGGGGGCAAACTATCTAACCTACCTGCTAGACAAGCAAGTTGCCGCCATCGAAATGGCCACCCGCAAGACCGGTGTCGATATGTACGCTTTCGTAGCCCTCAACCAACGCTTCCCAGATATACATCCATCAGAAATTGAGGCCGCCATTGAGGCCGAGAAGACAGCAACTGAGGAATCAACAGAGGTCATGGACATTACTTCATCGCCTGAGCACCTGTCTGAGGGCTCTATCAAGCTGTTGGCTGACGCATACGACTCTGTCTTTCAGCTACTGCTTCAAGCAGAAAGCGAAGGCCAGCTGAACCCCTTATTCCGAATATTTGACACAAATAAAGTCAATCCAAGTAAGGTTATTTACCTTGACGATAGCGTGCAACGGAACGGCGAATACACTCATGCAATCACGGTAAACATAGACACCCCAGCAGGACCGGAACTAGCATTTACATTAGAATTCAGAGATCTCGCACCAGAGACTGACGACGTGGATTTCCGCAAACAATACCCCGATCTGCGAGATGGTGTGCCAGTTTTTTATACGACACACATCTATCTAAGCCCTTACGAAGGCTACTACCAGGCATACAATAGTTTTGACGTAGAAATTGAGGATGGCCCATCAAACGCCGAACAATTCGTCAACATAAGAAGTGATTCAACCGCGCAGGCGCAAAATGCCGGCTACTACATGGCCATTTCAAATCTGAAGAATATTGCTGAAACTCAAGGCATTGACCCTGACACTATTAAGCAGATTCTCGAGCCACTCTCGGATCAGCCCGTACTGCCCGTCGCTTAATCAGACTTTGCTGCAGAAGATCAACTAGAGACGATCAATTCTGCCCATTTTCGACAGTGGCTCCTTCTTCGTCCTCTTCTTCGTCTTCGACTTTGTCGACGAGGGCTAGGGAGGCGACGGAGTCACCGTCGTTGAGGCGCATGATGCGAACACCTTGGGTAGCGCGGCCCAGTGATGGGATGTCTTTGAGGCCGAGGCGGATGGTCTGACCTTGGGTTGAGATGATGATCACTTCTTGCCCGTCAGTCTCACTTAAACTCTTCACGCTTATCAGTTTGCCGGTCTTATTGTTGACGACGGCTGAGCGGATACCGACACCGCCACGGGCGTGAGCTGTAAACTGCGCCACTTTGGTGCGCTTACCGTAGCCAAACTCACTAATCACAAAGATGCTGCTGTTCTCTTCTACAATGTCCATGCCAATCACTTGGTCGCCGCTGCGCAAGCGGATACCGCGCACGCCGCGTGAAACACGGCCCATTGGGCGAGCATCGCGCTCGTGGAAACGAATGGCCTGGCCGTCGGCCGTGGAGATTACGACTTCATTGTCGCCGCTGGTCTGGCGAATCCAGCGCAGCTCATCACCATCATCCAAGTTAATGGCAATCAAACCGCTCTGGCGGACATTCTGGTACTGCTCAAATGGTGTCTTCTTGACAACGCCACGGACCGTACACATCAGTAAGTTGCCGTCCTTTTCGCCCTTGGATATGTTGATGACTGAGCTCACCTTTTCTTCTGGCTGTAACTGCAAGAGATTAACGAGGGCGACACCCTTGGCGTTTAAGCCCACTGCCGGTACTTCGTAGGTCTTCAAGCGGAATACTCGTCCCCTGTTGGTGAAGAACAAAAGATAGTCATGTGTTGAAGCATTAACAACATGTTCGATGACATCTTCCTCACGGGTGGCCATGCCTTTGCGGCCTTTACCGCCCCGCCCCTGGCGCTTGTATTCAGCCAACGAGGAGCGTTTGATGTAGTTAGCTGATGTCAGCGTTACAGCAACTTGCTCGTCAGGAATTAGGTCTTCGTCGTTCAGTTTACCGAGTTCTTGCGGGACAATTTTGGTACGGCGCTCATCGCCATATTTCTTTCGAATCTCGAGCAGCTCGGTTTTAATAATCTTCAGGATCTTCTTTTCATCAGCCAGGATTGATTCAAGTTCGGTAATCAGCTTCATAAGCTCAGCTAGTTCGTCTTCAATCTTCTGACGTTCCAAGCCAGTCAAAGTCCGTAGCTGCATAGCCAAAATTGCTTTGGCCTGAATCTCGGACAACTTGAACTTGGCCATCAAGCTAGTTTGGGCTTCATCGCTACTGGCACTGGCACGGATGACCGCAATCACCTCGTCAATGTGATCCAAGGCTATCTTAAGGCCTTCCAAAATGTGAGCGCGCTCTTTGGCTTTGCGCAGCTCGTACTCAGTACGGCGGCGAACCACCACCTGGCGGTGCTTGATATATTCCTGCAGAATGTCCTGTAGCCCCAAAATGCGCGGCTGAATGCCGTCTACTAAAGCTAGCATGTTGTAGTGGAAGCTGCTCTGCAGCGGCGTCAGCTTGTACAACTGGTTCAAAATCTTCTTGGGATAGGCGTCTTTCTTAAGATCAATGACAATCCGCACTTCGCCGCGGGCAGTTTCGTCACGGATATCGCTAATGCCAACAATCTTCTTCTCTTTAACCAGGTCGGCAATCTTGATGATCAAGCTCTCTTTGTTAAGAGCGTAAGGGATTTCGGTAATGATAATCTGGTGTTTGCCCTTTTTGGTCTCTTCGATGTTAGCCACACCGCGCACCACCACGCCGCCGCGGCCGGTGGCAAAAGCCTGGCGAATGCTATCGCGGCCATAAACAATACCGCCAGTTGGGAAATCGGGACCTTTGACGTGCTCTAACAGATCATCAAGCGTTGCATCGGGGTTATCGATCATCGTCACCGTGGCATCAATAATTTCGGTTAAGTTATGCGGCGGGATGTTGGTGGCCATACCTACGGCAATACCAACCTGGCCATTTAATAGCAGGTTCGGCAGTTTGGCTGGCAGCACTTCTGGCTCTTGGCGGGTACCGTCGTAGTTATCTCTAAATGGCACGGTTTCTTTTTCGATATCGGCCAGCATTTCTTCGGTCAAACGGCCCATTTTGGCTTCGGTATAGCGCATGGCAGCTGGCGGATCGCCGTCCATAGAACCAAAGTTACCCTGCCCGTTTACCAGGGTGTAGCGCATTGCCCACCACTGAGCCATACGGACCATGGAGTCATAAATAGCGCTGTCACCGTGCGGGTGATATTTACCCATAACTTCACCGACGATGGTGGCACTCTTGACGGTCTTACCAGTCGGCGTAATGCCCATGCGGTTCATGACGTACAAAATGCGGCGATGCACTGGCTTGAGGCCGTCTCGGACATCCGGTAGCGCCCTGGCAACGATAACGCTCATCGAATAGCGCAAATAGCTGTCTTCCATGAGGTTTTCAACTTGGCGCCGTTCAACAACACGGGAGTGATCGAGGTCTAATACCTCATCATCCTCTGTTGAAGTCGAAACCACTGGCTCAACAGCCTCACTTATAACGTCACCCTCTTCTAACGGCAAATCATCTCGTAGTTCATCGTCAGCCATATTAGATATCCAAATCCTTTACAAATTTCGCATGTGTCTGAATAAAGTTCTTTCGCAGCTCAACCTCGGTGCCCATCAACTTATTAAAGATGGCGTCAGCCTTTTCGGCGTCGTTCACGCGCACCTGCACCAGCACCCGCTGTTCTGGATTCATGGTTGTTTCAAATAACTGTTCGGCATCCATTTCACCAAGACCTTTGTAGCGCTTTTGCTCCATAAAGCCAGCCTGCTTGACACGGTCTTCGTTGGGGTCAATCTTGGCGCCCTCTGTCTTGCGGGCTTCGATACTCTGATTCAGAACCTTCTCAAGTTCTTCTTCGTCGTAAATAAAGATGCTCGATTTACGACCAGGCTTGACCAGCTCAAACAGCGGCGGCTTGGCCAAATACAGATAGCCACCGTCAATGATTGGGCGCATGTGGCGGAAGAAGAAGGTCAACAGCAACGTGGAGATGTGTGAACCGTCAACATCGGCATCGGTCATGATAATAATACGGTGGTAGCGCAGGCCGTCCATACTAAACTGCTCTTCGATACCAACACCCAATGCTTTAATTAGCGTCACGATTTCATTGTTGGCCAGCATCTTATCAAGCCGGGCGCGTTCGACGTTCAACACCTTACCTCTTAACGGCAGGATAGCCTGCGTCTTGGAATCGCGGCCACCCTTGGCTGAGCCACCGGCTGAGTCACCCTCTACGATGTATAGCTCGGAGTTAGCTGGGTCCTTGGACGAACAGTCAGCCAGCTTGCCTGGCAGGCCAGAACCCTCCAAAACACCTTTTCTAATGATGTTTTCGCGGGCAGCTCGGGCAGCCTTGCGGGCGCGAGCGGCTAGTAGCGACTTGCCAACAATCTTGCGGGCGACGGCTGGGTGTTCTTCTAGGTAGTACGAGAAGTACTCGTTCATGACAGTCGTGACGTAGCCCTGCATCTCAGGGTTGCCAAGCTTGTTTTTAGTCTGGCCCTCAAACTGCGGATCGGGCAGCTTGACCAAAATAACAGCGGTTAGACCTTCGCGGGTATCTTCACCGGTTAGGTTCTCTTCTTTTTCTTTGAGTAAACCAGTTTTGCGGGCGTATTCGTTAATGACGCGCGTCAAGGCGGTTCTAAAACCAGTCATGTGCGTACCACCATCGGGGTTGAACACGTTGTTGGCAAAGGCTTTAACGGTTTCGGAATAATAATCGGCATACTGGAGTGACACTTCTACCGTGCACTCTTCAATTTCTTTCTCGACATAAAAGATATCTTCGTCAATGACGTCTTTACCAATGTTCAGATGCTTCACATACGATTGAATACCACCTTCAAAATAAAAGCCGTAGCGCCGACCGGTAGCCTCGTCTTCTAGGCGAGTGTGTAAGCTTTTAGTCAGGTACGCCGCGTGGCGCAACCGATCAAGCACCGTATCATAGTTAACTCTGGTCGTTTCAAATATCGTCTCGTCAGGATAAAACGTAATCTCGGTGCCACGCTTGTCGGTCTTGCCCACTACTTTTAAGTCAGCCTTCGGCACGCCGCGCTCGTATTCCTGTTGATGGATTTTGCCATCCTTATAAATAGTCACGATCAATCGGCTGGAGAGTGCGTTCACCACACTGGAGCCCACGCCGTGCAGACCACCAGAAACTTTATAACCGCCACCGCCAAACTTACCACCGGCGTGCAGCACCGTCAGCACGGTTTCGACCGTACTCTTGCCCGTCTTGGGGTGAATATCGACAGGAATACCGCGACCGTTATCGGTGACAGTTACGCCGCCATCAGCCAGCAGCTTGACCGTCACTTCGGTCGCATGACCAGCCAACGCTTCATCGACCCCGTTATCAACAATTTCCCAGACTAAATGGTGCAAGCCTTCAACACCGGTGCCACCGATGTACATACCCGGTCGCTTACGTACCGGCTCCAGGCCTTCAAGCACCTGAATTTGTGAAGAATCATAGCCCTTACTCTCAGCTTTTGCTTTTGCCACTAGAAACTAACCCTCTCTTTTTGTCATATACATACTATAAGATCATCCCACTTCTTAAGTAATAGTATAGCCTCTTAGGGGCAACTCCGCAACCTTCACCACTGCACTACTGTCTGGGATATACCCCAGCTGCCCTACAGTCCAATCATCCCGATAACCAGACCCATACCGAGCAGTGTGACTAACCAGTTGCCGGTGTGAATGAGCGTGATCTTCCAGGGCTTTTGATTGAATAAGCTATTACTGGCCGTTGTTGGCACCACCAAGCCAAGCCACAACCAAAAGGCCGAGCTAATGGCCGATGACTTAAAGCTTTCGGCAAAGAAGTGGTATGACAGATAGCTGACGTGGGCGACCACATATGCCATAACTAGCGCAAGGACAAACATGCCGGTTAACGCCTTGGGCGCACCTGCTGCCGCCTTTTTCTGATCAATATGCTCCAGCTTCTCCCAGTCCTTCCCGAAACCGGCCTTGCTATACCAAAACCCGCCCACCGCCATTGACACGACAGCTCCGGCTAATACCCCCACTAGATTCACCTCGACGTCCATAAACCCTCCTTATTTATAAGAATTAGTATACCCCTGCTGGCAAGAGGCCGTGCAAGTATTAGCTATAGACATATTGTTGGCATATTTCAAAGCCTATGATACCTTTCTGCTAATTATTATGGGATCAACAGACCTGCGAGTGACAATGTTAGAGGCGGATATTTGCCAGCCGCTGGCTTCGAGCGTTGCGACGGCGCTAGAAGGCGCCCAGGCCGGTGGGTTTCCAGGCTTCTATGAAGTTCCATCTGTCGATGACCCTTGCCCACAGTACTACCGAGTGTCACCCAAACATTTGCGCTCATTTGCTGTTGCCGACTATGAGCCAACTACTGATGAATTTGGCCACCACTACACCAGCGCACAAGCTAAAGGTACGTTTTTCCCAGAATCTCCTAGACGTCGCGACATCATTACTTGTACGACTTTTGAAGCGTTTGGATTGGCCGACTACGAAACCCTGGATACCGGCATACTGTCATATGAACTGCGTGCAGCCGGGCTACCGACCGAAGATATACTCTACACCGCCAGACTGCAAGAAGGCATTATTGGCGGCCAGGTTGTACCTATCGACACCTACAAAGAGCAATTGATTGAACAGTGTGACCTCGATGACCCCGGCCTAAAAGACCGTTTTGTGGCCTGGGTTGAAGATGTCGAGTTTTTTGGAGTCGCCAGGCGAACCGAAACCGCGGCACGGCTCGATGATTTTGATAATCGTTATCCCGATCACGTAAACTACACGTTCCTAAAAGAAATGGTCGACTTCCAGAACATGATAGCCGGTCAGTATGGCGAGGTAGCCGTTGAAATTGACGATCCTGAGGCTGTTGCACGATTGCTATTTGAGGCCCTCCCAGAACGCATCGGCCAGGCCAGCGCCATACTTCACGCCTCTGGTAGAGCCCACTTCAACCTTCACTCCGGCAACTGGAAAATAAGCGGCATGTTCCTGGACCTTGACACAGTGAAGCCCGCCAGCGAAGTCTCGATCGCGTACGAGAAGGGCAAACTTCTACACCGCATACCCAGAAGAATCGAACACATTGGGCAGATAATTGCAGCGTTCGGCGCAGTCGACGGTGTACCGGAACGTGAACTTATTAGGAGTCACCTAGAGGCAGGTATGGCAAGAGTCAACGAACCGCTGTATCCTCTGTTGTGATCTCTACAACATAAATAGCCAAGAGCAACGTAATCACCTTCAGTTTTCTATGAAAATCACGAAGCCGGGGGGCGTCCTACTTCTTTAATCCTGGCAGCGCTCCCTGGACCTGACGCCGAGCTAATGCATCAACGCGCGGTGCGCTGGCCCACATAGAGACTGTGTTTTCGACTATGCCATCGGCAAACTGAGCTGTTTCATAATCGGTGAGGGTCGGCCTGAGTGCCGCACCAGCAACATAAATCCCTCGGCGCAATTGTCGAGCGATAGCCGTTCTTTGCTCCGTGTCAAAGCCGAGCTCTTCGCCAGAAGCATATACGTAACGCCCATCTAATACTCCCCCTCGGACAAACGGAACCTCAGCCTTATTTTCCAAAGTCGTGGCATCAATCACCACGTCGGCAGTCAATGGGCCAGAGCCATAACTATCTATAAGTAATTGCTCGCCATAAGCATTGTTTATCTTTCTGACCTTCTCGACTTTGGAGTCATAAGGAATAATCAGTGCCCCGTCGGCACCACCTGCTTGTCGGGCAATATATGGGGCAAGTGGTGAGTAGATAGGGCGGGCTGTATCACAATACTGATCGCGAGTTCTAAAGTCCGTGCCATACCACAATACAGCGTTCGGGCGGCCTAACTGGGTAACCGATTTGCCATAAGCTTCGCGAGGCGCAATGCCAGCCATCAATCTAGCAACTGCCCGACCAGTATCACCACCACCTATAATGGCCACAGTCTTGTCGGTAAACATATCCATCGGGAATAGTTCGTTTTCATTGCCGAAATGGCTAAATACTTCTTCGGCCGTCATAACACCAGGACCAAACTGTGAGGATCGGCGTTCACCGGCACCAGACATCATGACAATCTTGTCGTTTACAATAATTGGAAATTCACGACCGGTGATCTGATCAACAAAAACTGCACGGTATTGGCCACGCTCACCTTCAACATCAACCAAACGAGCGCCCATCACGGTGGGTCCAGAAAGAAATTGATTCATGGCGGCGACGTGCCCCATGTCAACATTAGTGAAAGTCGAACCCGGAACAATGTCGGTCAATTGGAGTGCTGCGTATGGGCCAAAACTATTGATGTTTTGATTGCCACCCGGCAAGCCAAACTCGCTGGTCTGTCGACGATCAGATCGGCTATTACCTTCAAACACCGGCCTTTCGCCATAACTGGCAAACTGTCCACCTAAATGATTGCGAACATCGGCACTCAGCACCGAAGCCTCGGGTCGTTCACGTCGTACCCGCGCGGTAAACACTGCCGCAGCCGGACCAGCCCCCACAACCAGTACATCGGTCTCTGGGAAATTCTTGCGTGCCCGCCTTGCCCGCTGCTTAATGTCATCGGATTCTTTTGTCGCCACTCGCTGCACGCCACCCATCAGTTGACGCCGTGCATCGGGCTCGCTCATCACGCCAGCAAGCCATGGTGTTGGTACGCGATGGAGCTCACCAAAAGTGTACGCACCATCATTAAGATCAAAGGTGCGGTCCTCAACTGCCCTGACACCCGCCATAATGTCTGGATGCTTACCTAGAAAGGCTTCAACGTCATCGCGTAAGCCATCGCGCACTAGGCGCTCTTGGCGGTATCGATAGCCAGCCAGTTCTACTGCAGGGCCGACTTCATGAATCAGTGGGATAGGTGCCCTTTTCTTAAAGCCCCCACGGAGCCCTACCGCGCCACTCAAACGTCCACCCCTCAAACCAATCAGACCAACGAGCGCAATTAGACTACTAGCCCCCATCGAGGTTAGCGGACCTATATTACCCTCTAAATCATCAATTCTTGGTTCAATAATCCGTGAGCCGATACCATCCCGAATTCTTCTAAGCCGATCATCTCTTCCTTTGATAAATTCCTGTGCCTCTGACACACCAAAAAAGCCCACCATTTCCGAGCCGCCTCCGGTCACACCAACACCTTCGTTGTCACCCACAGCACCAATATTGTCAAGATTGTATTCGTATAGCCCGGCTTGGCTATCAATAATCTGATCGACTTCAGAAGGAGTAAACTCGATTACCCCCATTTCAGTCTCAATTTTTTCAACTACTTGTTTGTCATTCACGGGGACTTTCAGCATGTCTGGAAAATTTTCTTCTATAAAGCTCGCATATGAGCCGTTATTCGTACCAGTTTTAGTAGTAAAATCTTCAGATCCACCAACGCCTTGCAACTGGGAAATATACCTCGAATCATCATAAGGGTCTGCGACGTCGCCAGAGCCAATCGGCGCATAGAGTATCATTCCATCCGCCCCAAACACATAGTTGCCTACCCGTTTCGGGTAACCGCCCGGTTCTTCTTTTGGAGGCACACCCCCGGGAAATAATCGTTCATTATTGTCTGTCATAATATCGCTCGCCTACAGTTCGGCTACTTGGTCTAGTAACAGCTGGTTAATGAATCGGACGTACTCCATGCCAACGTGGCTTGGCAGCCCATCATCAATGGCGTCGACCAGTTGACCCCTCAGGATTCTGAGCGCTTCAGGATTATTACGATACCCACTAATGCCTTCGGCATAGCGGAGCAAATAGTCTTTGTATTCACGCTGGGCACTGCCCTGGCTTCTGGTCCAGTCACGGAGGTCAGGAATACTGGTATTCAAACTATAGTCGGTGTCGTACAGCCGATTTTCTCGGCGAAGCCGTTCGGCCATATTGCTATCTTGGGGTTGCTCGTACACCACAACTTGTGGCCGCTGCCGACGACTCACGCGTGCTGGTGTCTGAGCTGGCTGAGCCGCGTCAGGCTCAGGACTAGACGAAGCCTCATCAACAAAGCCTCGGCTTTGCAAAAGTTCATACATGCCGTACACCCCATGAATAAACTGCACGTCACCATCGAGCGGGTTTTGAGGCTCTAGCGTACTGTGAACGATGGTATTGGTAGCCTTTTCAAGGGCTCGGTCGGCATCATCCAGATCACCTTGATGGGTCGCAAACATACCCTCACCACCATCGACAATAAACACCATCCACCCGGCATAGTCCCGAGTGCGCTTCAGTCGTGCTGCTGCACCTTCAGTGTCAAACAGGTTTGGATCACGCAAGAACCGGTCTTGCGTGGTAATGGTCATGATGAATGTAGAGGGGTTTTCGACCCTGTTATCGTCTGGCAAAGGATCGCCCAGGCCAATCATTTCAGCATAGAGCTGCTGGTTTGCCGTCAATCGTGCGTCAAAGCTATCGTCGCCCTCGCGGTAAGCTGCGCTCAAAGCTAACTGGGCAGCCGAACCTAACTCCGCAGAAGTACCGTGCTTCCACGGCGCATCGGTGATAACCGGCTCAAAAGAACCACCCATCAAAGCAATGGCGTGAGCTACCTCAAGTATCTCATTGGTGTACCGACGTGCTTCAGCATCATCAAGGGCAAACTCAAACTGAAAAATTGGTGCGCTCGGAGTTGTTGTGCTCATACTAATAAAATTATCAGTAGTATTTTAAAACATTTACTATATATTTGCAACTGTTTGTGCTAAAATTGGCAGTTATGGCCGAGCGAAACAAACCGGGCTTGGGCGGCTTCTTAGCGCAGACAGGTGTTGCTGCTGCGCTTATTCTTTGCGCTCACGAACTGGACCTGTTCCCCTTCCAAGACCAAGACCCGAGTGATACGCCTATTGACGCTGATTTTGCCTTCGATAACCCGAGCCCCAGCCCCGAAACCGCACAAGCGTACAAATTGCTGATTATTGACGAGTTCCAAGAAGTTGCACAGTACTGGTCCGAGCGCGGCATTGCCCCCGAGGTTTCTCTTAACACCGACCATGAAGCAAGCACAGATAATACCTGCAATACCGAAGGGATCGTTGGTATTGGGCCGTATTACTGTTATTTAAACAGCACAGTCTACTTCAGCCCCGAAGACCTCTACAAATACGAAAGAATTACCGGTACCGAACCGGAACTTCTTGCAGAGCTTATTGCCGGCCATGAGTACGGACATGCCGTTCAGCAATCAGCCCAAGTTCCAGCAAGTGACTTTGAACTAGATAAAATGGCCAGGGAGCTCCAGGCTGACTGCCTAGCCGCAGCAGCAATGACCGAACATGTTGCTAATGATAAACGGGTTGCTGAGCGTGCAATCCGCGAGCTTGGCGACCCGTTTGCCTGGCTACATGACCATGGCACCGGCACAGAGCGCGCCACCGCATTTCGAGAAGGCCTAGATGGCGAGTGCCCGCCCATAGATGACATGCTTTCAGCCGTACTACACGCCATCAATGCCGCCTCTCCCAGAAAATAGTCGTATTGTAATAGTGATGTAGTTCTTACATTAGTCATGGCCAGCGGCGGGCGATTTCCTTCTTATTTATACTGGCTTATGCTTAAATACACTCCAAGGAAACAAGAGAGTGTTCAAGAAACTCGTTAGTAATTTACCGTTCAATCCCAGCCTGATCGATCAGGTGGCTTTTTATGCCAAGCGACTGCACAAAGATGCCCTGGCCCGCCGCCTCGGTTTTATGATGATGTGCTTGGTGATGCTGGTTCAGGTATACGCCGTTATGAGCCCACCCCAGCCAACCCTGGCTCAATCGGCTAACGATGTCATTTTGGGCGGGATAAGCAGTGCCGATGATGCAGCTCGTCTCTGCCAGAACAACAGTGGTGGCTTTCGGGATATTTTAGACCGACTGGATATATCCTGCGACAACCTGGCGGCCAGCACCGAAACGACTATCGACTCGAAAGATGAAGGCGGCAAGTTACAAACTGTCGGCCGCCTGGCCTACGGCAAAACTGGGGAAACTCCGCTGAACGTCAAAGGCAAAACCGTCTGGATGCGGCCGCTCAAGCATTGGGATAATGGCAGCTCTAAGCATAAAGTCCTCCAAGGAACCAACAAGCTCGGCAAGAAGTTCTATATCGTCAAATCCTGCGGCGGCGTTACAGTGGTCGATCCACCCCCAGCTCCAGCACCAAAATGTGAATGGAACCGTAGCATTTTAGCCAGTGACCCGCGCTGCTTCCAGCCGTGCCCAGTCAGCGGCAAGGAATCAATTGCCAAAAATGATGCCAATTGTTTTGAACCCTGCCCGTACGAATCTATAGGCTATGGCGGTGCAGCCAGTGATCCAGAGTGTTTTGAGCCGTGCCCTTTTGCTAACAAACAATCCATTGCCAAGTCTTCTGCGCAGTGTTTTAACCCCTGTCAGTACAACAGCGAGATCTCCAGCGACGACCCTGCCTGTCAGCCGTGCGAAGCCAGTTTTTCCAGCGATAACCAGACGGCCTGCCTGTTGCTGAGTAAGGTTGTGCGCAACGATACCCAAGGCCAAAAAGATGCCAATAATCGCACTGCCAAGCCTGGCGATATCCTCACCTACTCTTTAAGCGTCACCAATCGCGGTAGCCAAAAAGTTGATAGCTTTATGGTCCAGGAAAACATTAGTGACACTCTAGATTACGCCGATATCAGCAACCGAAACGAGGCTACTCTTGACGATAAGGGCGTCCTGGCATGGACTGCGACAGCCATTGAACCCGGCCAAACCATCGCCCGTGAGTTCAGCGTCAAAGTCAAAGACAAACTGCCCAGCACCCCACGCTCGGCCAGCGACCCAAACCATTTTGATCTGACCATGACCAATGTCTACGGCAACAGCGTTAGCATCAAACTGCCGGCCAGCAGCATCAAAGTCGTCGAAGCCGCAACCACCACCCTGCCCAGCACCGGCCCAGGCAGCAGTCTGCTCATCGGTTTTATGGGCACCACTTTCATTGGCTACTTCTTTGCCCGCTCACGCTTACTAGCCAAGGAGTTGGTGATTATCAAAAACGATTTTAGTGCTTCAGGGGGTATGTAATCGTGGCTGAGCTGCAACCCAATTTGGAGCAAAAGGAACTGGAAGCGCCTGAAGAGCAGGATTTGCTGGAGGCTGGTTCAACACCAGAGCATACACCCCCACCTGCCACCGAGGCTGAGGGATTGGCTAGTATGGCTCAATCGGCCCGTGAAGCCGTCGACAGACACGTGACCACCACAGAAGAAATCCGCTTAAATAATCCCGAACAGCAAGACGTCGAGAGAAGCGATTTCCAGCTCACCAAGACGCTCAAAGATGAAAAGTATGCAAAGACCTTACTCCAGACTCAAACACAGCTCAAAGGGCCTGAAAAGAGCTTAAGCAAGCTGATTCATCGCCCCTCTGTGGAACAATTCAGCAATCTGGCTGCGGTAACCGTCGCTCGACCATCCGGTATCTTGGGTGGTGCCAGCGGCGCGCTGGTTGGCAGCCTCATCGTCCTCTTCAGCGCCAAGCACTACGGCTTCGCCTACAACTTCCTGCTCTTCATCTTCCTGTTCGCCGGCGGCTTCGCCCTCGGCCTCATTAGTGAGTTAGGCTATAACTTTTTCAAAAAGCATCGTTCTTAAAGTCAAATAACCCTGTTTAATTTCGATTTATTTCTTGAATTTCTTAATAAATTTATCGCTGTGAAAAGTTACACTTTTCACAAGATAAAAGAATAAAAGGCCGGAGTCGGCCTTTCTCCATGGTCTTAGTTCAGGCTCTTTGAGCCCCTGTAGGTTATGTGTCAAAGGCACAATATCTGTCCTCGGACCGAGGCTGACATTCTACTTAAGTTACTTTGAATGTCAGGCCGCCCTTCAGGGCGTTGTCTGGGGGCACTTGTGCCTTTTGACAACAGA
>JAHBAU020000031.1 GCA_018499905.2 Candidatus Saccharimonadota bacterium
TTGTAAGCCTTTTACTTCAATCGCATTGCTAGAATTTTTTTGTTGCATGAAACCAATAGTATCAGGGAGGGCTAAAAAATGCACGAAGTATTGGGCGTGATCTGCATCACAAAATATACCCAACAGAAAAAGTTGATGACAGTTTGGGTCATATGTCCGTATAATCGAAGTAACTATGAAGCTAGCACGACTCCACCATGCCGCAGCGCCTGAACCTATTTGGCATGTGCAGGCGGCGGTATTGGCGGCTATCATCTTGCAACTGGCTCTTAGTAGCTCACTCAGTGCTGTACCTAAATACATGTTGGCATCGGTTGAGATGCTCCTGCTGTTGGTCCTAATGGTCAGCCCCCGGGATGGCAGGATGTTATGGAGGGTCAAACGCAGTGCAGCGCTCCTGCTCATTGTCATTATCTCGGTTGCCAACATCATGTCGCTTATACTGGTTGTTCATAGTCTCTTGACCGGTAGCACGCATGACGGACGAGCCTTAATTGCTTCTGGTTTTGCAATCTATCTCACGAACATCATCGTCTTTGGACTATGGTATTGGGAGATGGATAGCAATGGCGTCCAGGGTCAGTCGCCAGCCGTCAGGCCAATTGATTTTTTGTTTCCGCAAATGACCCCTGGCGAACACGTCACCAAACCGGGCATGTGGTCACCAACCTTTTTTGACTATCTTTATGTGTCGATCACCAACGCTACAGCATTTAGCCCGACCGATAGTTTTCCTCTAACGCATCGCGCCAAAGCCCTTATGTCTATCCAGGCACTGGTGTCAGTCTCTACCATTGCGTTGGTTGCGGCCCGCGCGGTTGGCATTCTTAATTAAAGAAATCCTGATCTTGTAAGGTTTCAGGCAAAAAGCCGTTTTGATGCTTGAAATTTGCTTTCCATTGGTAGTCTTTTTGGTAGCCCAAATCTTTCATGAGTTTGGTCGGTGCATTTCGTAGATGCAAGGGCACCGCTTCATCCGGATAGTCTCTGGCCAGTTGCAGCGCTGCGGACATGGCATCGGCTACCACTCGGGATTTTTCGCATTTGGCGAGCACAGTGGCGCAATGGAATAGATTGTATTGGCACTCGGGCATGCCAATTCGCTCGACCGCCTGAAAGGTTGAGACGGCAAGATTGAGGGCTGCTGGTGCTGCCAGCCCCACATCTTCACTAGCAAAAATGGCCATCCGCCGGGCGATGAACTTGGGATCTTCACCTGCTTGAAGCATGCGCGCCAGATAATACAAACTGGCCGTAGCATCGCTGCCGCGCAACGATTTGATAAAAGCACTGATGATGTTGTAGCGGCTTTCTCCCTTTTTGTCATAACCAGGGACTTTGGTTTGAGCGGCTGTCTTAATGATGTCGGGTGTAATCGACTTATTACCGGCTAAGTTTAAGGCCAGTTCGAGATGACTCAAGGCAACTCGACCATCGCCGCCGGCTATTTCGGCGAGTAAATCGATACTTTTATCCGGCAGGCGACTTTGATCCAAGTTTTCTGTCTGTGCTGCGCGCTTAATGAGTTTGACTAGGTCGGATTTGGTGAGTGGTTCGAGAACGACGACCCGGCTGCGAGATAAGAGGGGATTAATAACTTCAAAGCTGGGGTTTTCGGTGGTTGCCCCAATGAGTGCAATCGTGCCATCCTCAACATGTGGCAAGAATGCGTCTTGCTGGGCTTTGTTGAAGCGGTGAATCTCATCGACAAATAAAATCGTTTTCTGCCCGAGACGTTGATTGGCTTTGGCGTGTTCAATGACGCGGTTCACATCTGCTTTGCCGGCAGTGACAGCCGATAATTCCATGAATTCGGCGCCAATCTCTTGCGCAATAATGCGCGATAAAGTGGTTTTACCACTGCCCGGCGGCCCCCAAAAGATTAAGCTTGTTGGTTCTTTGCGCCTGACGATTTCGCTGATGATTTTACCTTTGCCAATCAAATGTTTTTGACCAACCACCTCTTTTAAGGTCTGTGGTCGCAATCTATCGGCGAGTGGGCGATGATCAATCATAGCTCTTAGTATAGATCGGTAATTGACTTTAAGCATAAGCGCATGCTTGAATAGCAGTAAATGGCCAGTAAAACACAAGAACTGTCAAAAACAGTGCTCTATACCACTCGGACGCATTTTTACTATGTGCTGGCTTATGCGGTCGGATTGATTATTTTTGATTCATGGAACTTAATCCCTAACGACGGCATGCAGCAACGCTGGACTGCCGTTGGGTTGCTGCTTCTGGCTAACGTTGCCTTATGGTACCTGGCCCGAAACAAGACCACATCGACGCAGTATTTTCGTGTTTTGACGCTTGTGCTGATTGTGGCTGACATCATGTTTGCCGCTTACAATGTCTATCTAGAGCGCGGCATGGCTAGTCGCTCGGTCATTCTCTTTGCCGTACCGATTGTTCTGTCGGCGAGTACCCTGAGTCGACGCACTATCTACGCCAGTGCTTTTGTGTCCGCAGCCGCCTATGTCATGGCGATCACCCGTTACTTTACAGAACACTACGGAGAAGGGTACAAGGTAGAGCTTTACGGGATAGCTATTCTCTATAGCTCGTTGTTCTTCGTGCTGGCCGCTTTGCTCTGGACAATCGTTCCTAAAAAACGTTCCTAAAGAAGTTGCTACGAAGATCTCGTTTATGGTATAATTGGTTTAAATTGAGTGATGCGCCTCTCAAAGTGCGGCGCGTTTTTTATGTAAAAGGACTGTTCTTATGCAAGACCCAACCAAGATTCGTAACATCGCCATTATTGCCCATGTTGACCACGGCAAGACGACGTTAGTTGACGGGCTGTTAAAGCAGTCACATACGTTTCGCGATAATCAGGCGGAAATGAATCAAGACTTGATCATGGACAGCGGCGACCAGGAGCGAGAACGCGGTATTACCATTACTGCCAAAGTGACTGCAGTGCAGCACGGTGATTACCGTATCAATATTATCGATACACCTGGCCATGCCGATTTTAGTGGTGAGGTTGAGCGTACGCTCAATATGGCTGACGGATGTCTACTCATTGTTGATGCGCAAGAAGGCCCCATGCCGCAAACGAAATTTGTGCTCAGTAAAGCGCTGGCCCTTGGCCTCAAGCCGATTGTGATTATTAATAAAATTGATAAGGAAGGTCGCCGACTGGGCGCCGTAGAAGATGAGCTCGATAATCTTTTCTTGGAGCTCGCCGTCCATGAAGATCAGCTCCACTATCCTTTGTACTATGCGATTGGCCGAGAGGGTAAAGCCTGGAAAACGGTACCGGAGAATCCAGCAGAGCCGGGCGATTTGGATGTTATTTTTGCGGCGATTGTCAATGAAGTGCCGGCGCCGGCCGTAGAGCGCGAGAAGCCGTTTCAAATGCTGATTAACGCATTGGCTTGGGACAACTTTAAGGGCAAATATGCCATTGGTCGGATTGCCCGTGGCCAGGTGAAGCCCGGTGATACAGTGACGCTATGCAAAAAAGACGGCACAATGACGAAGGCCAAAGTCGACAACGTATTTATGAGCCGGGGACTAAGCCGCTTTGAAGTTGCTTCCGGCGTGGCGGGCGATATTGTGCAGCTGACAGGTATTGCCGACGTTAAAATAGGCGAAACTATTGCCGATGCTGAGCAGCCAGAGGCATTACCGGTACTCGAAGTCGAGGCCCCAACCTTAAGTATTTATCTTGGGCCAAACACCAGTCCGTTCAAAGGACTTGAAGGAGAATTTAGTACCTCGCGACAAATCAAAGAACGTCTTGATAAAGAAGTCGAAACCAACGTCGGTCTCCGAGTTGAAGAAGAGGGTATTGGCTTTAAGGTCAGTGGCCGTGGGGAACTCCACCTGAGTGTGCTTATTGAATATATGCGCCGCGAAGGCTATGAGTTTGAAGTTGGTCGGCCACAAGTGGTGACGCTGCAGCAAGATGGTAAAACCATGGAGCCAATTGAAGAAGTTATTATCGAAGTGCCTGATGAGCATGTGGGTGCGGTGCAAATGGAGCTCGGTGCTCGCCGTGCAGCCTTAAAAGAGCAGTTTTCAGCTACTCATGGAGTTACCAAGCTGATGTATGAAATGCCCACACGCACCCTGCTTGGCATGCGCAATATTTTGTTGACCAACACCAAAGGTACAATAATTATGAATACCTTGCCACAAGGCTACAAAGAAATGGGACCGGCCTTGCAGCAGCTGCGTAACGGTGTGCT
This sequence comes from Candidatus Saccharimonadota bacterium, assembly GCA_018499905.2. GTDB lineage: Bacteria > Patescibacteriota > Saccharimonadia > Saccharimonadales > AQU-01 > AQU-01. The sequence continues at coordinate 4,200 of JAHBAU020000031.1, forward strand.
GATTGCCTTTGAGACTGGTATCTCTACGCCCTATGCTTTGCAGAACGTTGAAGAGCGCGGCACATGCTACATTGGGCCTGCCGAAAAAGTCTACGCCGGGCAAATCATTGGTCTGAACACTAGGTCCGAAGATATGGAAATCAATGTCTGTAGGGCTAAACAGCTGACCAACATGCGCAGTAAATCAAGCGATGGTACTGTTCAGCTGACGCCGCCAACCATCTTTAGCCTTGAACAGTGTCTCGATTTTATTGAAAACGATGAATTACTTGAAGTAACACCAAAAAGCCTGCGGCTGAGAAAACGCGAGCTCGATCCGAACAAACGCAAGCGCCTAGCTAAGTCTTAGGAACATTGTCGAGACTTTGCCAGATGTACCAGCTGGCAACTGATTCGTAAGGCTGCCATGAATTTTGTGCGGCAATTGCTCGCATTTCTTCGGGTTTTGGCAGATGGTCAAAATCATACAGTAATTTTATGCCGTTACGAATCCCCAGATCGCCCACGGGCAATACATCTAGTCTCCCCAGAGAAAAAATGAGAAACATATGTGCCGTCCACTCACCAATACCTTTCACGGCCACTAATTCCTTAATGATTTCATCGTTGGATAAGTCTGGAAAACGGTCAAAAGTGATCTCGCCCTCCTGGACGTGGCGTGCTAAATCCTGCACATAGGTTGCTTTGGCGCGACTTAAACCGGCCGTACGGAGTTCATCAATTGACTTCTCGAGAATCTCAGACGGCTGCGGAAAGCTGGTTTCATTGCCGAACAATGCGCAAAATTTACGCTCAATTGAACTGGCAGCTTTAACACTCAGTTGCTGTGAAATGATGGCATCAACTAGCTCTTGATAATAATTCTCATGCGGCTGAATCTGACAGAGTGGATAACGGCTAATCAGATCTGCCATAACCGGGTCGTTTTGACTAAGATGTTTGATAGCTTGCTGCAGTTTTTCGGCAAAGGTCGGCATGTCGGACTAATGTAGTTCAAGCGATTTAATGATATCGAAGGCCTGGCTGTAGGCCTCGCTCGTTGTGGGCAGGTCAGCATCGACACTATAAAACGCCAAATCATCAGTCAGCTCATCCGAAGAATAGCCGCCTGCAATAATGAAAGTTTCGGGTTCCTTGCCGTAGTCGGGGCCTAAAGTATCGCCTTTTTTTAGCTGAAAGTTGCCGGCCACAAAAAAGTAATTAAAGGCTGTGGGCTCATCGAGGCCGAAAGTAGACAAGAGCGTGTCACTCCGCTGACCGAGTGCAGGTTTGGTATATGTTATTTTTTCACTGTCTTTTAAGGCAACGCCCCGGCCAATGTAGGTGCTGTCCTGGCTACGGGCTCCTTTTCTTATATAGATGCGAAACAAGGCCGTCACTTCTTCGCCATCAACCGTCTCCAGACTGAATTCAGGGGATTCAACTCGCACGCCCTTGTTTTCGGTTGGTGTAACTTTCCAGCCGACTGGATGTGTGAGGGTGACGCCGAGTGGACCATTCTCGTAAACCGTTGTTTGTGTGGCGTCGGGGACATCGCTAGCGGGTGCGGGCGCTGGGGCAGGCGTGTTGGACTTGGCGGATTGGTCGGTAGAGTTAGTGGTTGATTTAGGCCGTGACAACAGCCAGTAGCCAAGTCCTGCGGCTGCTACAATGACCAAAACAGTCCCAAAGACCAGCCATTTCTTTTTTGATGGCTTAGGAGCATAGTGCGGTGTCTCAATAGGTGCAGTGCCGGTTTGATCCTCCGGTAAATCAACTGATTGACTTAAAAGTGGGTCATCATCCATGTAGCTACTGTAGCACCAGCAGGGGCGATTGCCAAAGTTATCCACAGAAAATAAGCATAAGCAGCTATAAAACATACTAAATGTATTGACAAATATATTGTGTGAGAATAAAGTAGAGGTTAGTCACCCTGGAGGTGATTAGCGACAATCTTCACAGGTGCAAATCTGTAAAGATAAGAGCGAAGAAAAGAGGACTGCTTCGGTAGTTCTCTTTTCTTTTTGCATATAACTACTTTGCATTTTGTGTCAAAAACATCTTTCTGGGGTAATACGAAGAATGAACACTAAGGGTTGGGCCGGTACTGTGTGTCGTAAAAATGCTTGCATTTCTTACAGCACACAGTACCGGCGCTCACGCAGGTTACAAGGATACAAAATGTAACTTACTAACCAACCTAGCTAGCGGATGTAGTAAATGACAGTTACGGAGTAGTTCAGTTCGCTTTCACCAGGTTGTACGGTTAGACGGGAAACTGTGGCCTCGGCGCCACCGGTCGACATGACGGCATCCATTGGCATAATCTGGTCAAAGCCGGTGCCGTCAGTAATACTTTTGACTTTACCAAGCTTAAAGCCAAGATTCTTGGCACTCTGTTCGGCTTTGGCTCGTGCATCTTTGGTAGCCTCGTCTCGCGCTTGATTGTTGAGTTCTTGGCGCTTTGCTTCACTAAATGTCGATTGTGGCGATACCGAACCAGTTGGCGTTGTCGTCACTAAATAATCCTGCACTTTTTGTGCTACGTCTTCATCGCTCACTGTTACGATGAGTTGCAGGGAGTACGTGACATCTGCAGTAGATGGCTCGGTGTAATACAGTGGTTTATCGTAACCACTCGAGTTGGTCTTGATATTGTTATCGGTTACGCCCAGTTCTTTAAGTTTGGCAACCACCGTGTCACTTTGCTGCGTGAGCTGTGCGAGGGCAGCGTCCTTATCGGCATTTTTAAATTCATAGGTTGGGTAAAAGACATATTCATCTGGTGCAGATTTTAGGGTGGCGTTTCCAGTGACGGTGATGCTGCGATCGGTGCTATTGACTGCGCTCCATGGCCGCCACGACATCAACATGCCCAGCATAATGATTAGTAGTGAAATGACGACAATTCTTAGGTCTACTGCTAGATTGACGGTTTTTGAGCGCTTCGTAGTTGGTTCAGTCATATACCCCTCCTTATGTTTGAGAACTCTCAATCGACCACTATTCATTACACTAATTTTGTGTTTTGCCAAAATCGCGATAATAAACGACAGTCGGTGTAATGCTTATTATGATAAACGATCCTTCCTGAATTTTCATAACTGCTGGTTGCTTGCCACCTGGGGTAGAAAGCCGAGTGCGAATAATATCGTTAAAGGCTTTATCTTTTTTGGCCTGGTCGGTTTCGATTTTGGCCCGACCTTGCAATTGTAAAGTTTGCATTTTACCGGCATCATACACCGTCAGCGCTACCTGGGAATGCGATAAGATGTCAAGTGCCTTGCGCGTTTGAGACTTCGTCACCAAGTAGACAATTCCTGATTCATCAACAATGTAATAAACTACTGCTCCGTGAACGTCACCCGACTTATCAACCGTTGAAAAGACTGCAAGGTCGTGCTCTTGCAGGAAATGTAGTGCCTCTGCCGTAAAAGAGCCGCTATCAGCAAAAGACTGACCACTGGCGACAATCGGTTGGACGTCGGTTATGACCTTAAACTTTTCTAGCCGTCGTCGTTCAATATAGCTGACAAATATAGCGGCTGCTTTGGCGTTAACATATTTGAATCTGTAATCCCCAAGCCGAGTATGCAGAGCAACAGACGTAAAAGGGCCTGACATGATCTTGCCGATACCTGAAACCATATCGTAGGTTATCTCATCAACATGGGTGTAGCCGGGTTTTCGATCAATAAAAATAATTCTGAGATCAGTAGCTACTAGCATACCGGACCCACCCGGGTACTGCCCATATACAACGCCGGCTATATGCTCGGTTTCATGTAATAGTTTTGGCAAATAACGGCTCTCGGTTTTTTTTAAGCCGTACCAAGTGGTTCCGGCGGCTTTTAATTCGTCACGAATCCGTTGTATCTTTTCAGCGTCCATACTTCTATTTTACGCCTCACTAGACAGTTATCGGAAACGTTTATGTCTGCAGGGCGAAAGAAGTGCTAAATATCACTAACAATTTACTCAATTTACGGTAGTATTTTCACTTAGGAAGTGTGAGGCTTCCGCAGACCCTGGCTCATGAGCTGGGGTCTTTTTTATGTTTGATAGCTTGTGCTCTGACCCTGCTGGCAGTCAAGGCAGATACCACGGATTTCTAACTGATGTCCGGTGGCACTGAAGCCGGCCGACTGAGCCAGCGAGTGGATGGCGTCTTCTAGTTGTTGCTTGGCGGTCAGAGTAACGACTTTATGGCAGGTCTGGCAACTGATGTGGTGGTGGTGATCACTGTAATTGTCGCTGAGTTCTAAGACGTATTTCCAGCCAGAGTAAAGTCGCTGAATAATCCCGAGCTGTTCAAAAAGATCAATGGTACGGTACACGCTGGCGCGATCAATATGATCCGACAGGGCAGTGTATATTTCTGTCGGCGTCAGCCGGTCATGCTGTTGGACGAGTTCAAAAACCATTCGCCGCACGCGCGTGTTGCTATAGCCATGCTGGCGCAAGGTATCAATAAGCTGGAGTGTCGCGGATGCCATACTGGCAATTATAGCAAAAATTGCGACAAATTTGCATTAAACGTATAGCTTTAATACAGTTGGTGTGGATTAAACAGGAAGCATTCATAATGGCTACATACGGACACGTTATTTTATTTTCGCTAATTGGCGGTGTGTTTTCACTAATTGGTGGGTTGTTGATGCTCAGTCGACGTCGGCTAACAGAAGTACTAGCGGCATATGCAACGCCGTTTGCTGCCGGGGCACTCTTAGCCGCAGTTTTTATGGATTTATTAAAGGAAGGGGTAGCCGAAGCCGATCCGAACACGGTATTATTTGCCACCATGGTTGGTTTGGTACTTTTCTTTTTTGCAGAGCGATTCCTTAGGTGGTTCCATCATCATCACCAGCACGAGGGAAGTGATCCGACAACCACGCTTATTATTGCCGGGGATGCGGTACACAATGCTCTAGACGGTGTTGCTATTGCCGCCTCATTCCTTATCAGTGTCCCAACCGGTATTGTGACGACCCTGGCGGTGGCTGCGCATGAAATTCCACAAGAAGTGGGTGATTTTGGCCTATTACTTTCAAAAGGCATGAAGCGCTCCAGGGTACTGCTGGTAAATGTCTTGTGCGCCTTGGCGACAACGGTGGCGGCCGTGGCGACCTTTGCGCTGGGTGGAGAAGAGGGCTTGCCGCTGGGTTGGCTCATTGGTATTAGCGCCGGGTTCTTGCTGTACATTGCTGCCAGTGACATTATTCCTGAAATCCATGAACGCTCTAGTTCGAAGAAGCTCGTTGAGCTGCAGCCGCTGTTGCTGCTTGTCGGTGTTATAGTAGTGACACTGGCTATACAAATTGCACATAGTTTTGTTGAAGAACACTAGATCGTTACAATAGACGGTATGGATATTGTTTTGGTGGTGATGGCAATCGTGTGTGCGGCTCTAGCCGGGGCACTTGTCTACGTCGTAAAGAACACGAAACAGAAACCGGATGACGCCGCCACAATGCTCCTTAAGCAGGATCTTGTTGGCTTAACCACAAGTGTTGGCGATCTTAAAGAAAGCTTGCGCCAAGAATTAAGCGGCCATTTGGGTAAGAGCCAAGAAGGCATGCTGCGGCAGATTTCTGAAAGCACTAAAATCGTGGCCGATGTCAGTAAACAGCTCGAAGCCCTCAAGACAACCAACCAGCAGGTTATCAGTGTGACCGACGAGCTTAAGACCTTGCAGAATGTGCTGACAAACCCCAAACAACGAGGGAATGTCGGGGAGATACATCTAGAAACGATCCTACAGAACATCTTGCCACCAGGCGTGTTTCAGATGCAGTATAGCTTTAAAAATGGTGAGACGGTTGATGCCGTGATTATGGTCGACAAATTCATTGTGCCGATTGATTCTAAGTTTTCACTTGAAAACTACAACCGGCTGATTGACGCCAAAGATGAAGCGACGAAAAGCCTCCGCTCAGCAGAGTTTAAGCGGGACATCAAAAAACGGATTGATGAAACAGCGAAATATATTCGACCCCACGAAAAAACGACCGATTTTGTCTTTATGTTTATCCCCAGCGAAGCAATCTATTACGATCTATTGGTTAACAAAATCGGTGAAGCCGGCACAAATTCGCGGAACTTAATTGAATATGCGGGAACGAAAAAGGTCATTATTACTTCTCCAACAACATTTTTGGCATACCTGCAGACGGTCATGCAGGGCTTAAGAAGCATGAAGATTGAGGAACAGGCCAAAGAAATTCAACAGCGTGTTGGCGATCTTGGTCGGCATATTGCCGCTCACGAAGATGCTATGCAACGGCTGGGTAATAGCCTGGGCACAACCGTGGGACACTTCAATAAAGCGCATAATGAACTGGCCAAAATCGATAAAGACGTTATTAAAATAGCGGGAGGCGAGCGCGGAGTGGATCCTATGGCAATTGATCGACCTTCTGTCGAACAATAAGCACAACCTGCATGAACCATGGGGTATAATGGCCACCATATGGGAAGAGGGTTTCACTTGGGCGGTCAAGCTGACGCCTACACCAAAAAAATTCGCTGGCTGGTACTACTTCCAGTGGGTTTTGGTTTGGCTTGGGCTTGGCAATGGTACAACCGTCAGCCGGTTGTTGGCGTGATAACGACCTCGATACCAACCGCAGGAGAAGTAAAAGCTGATACCACCGCTGCCCCTGGCCGCTATCGTAGTGAAAACCTGAGCTTTGCGTACCCGGCGATATATTCAGACAGCCAGAACACGGCACCGGCTGGTACCACCATTGAGCAATATAGTATGACCGCACATATGGAGAAAACTGAAAGCCGTCGGATTAGTCTGATGGTCAAAACGGCCGAACAGGTCGGTGCGATGCGGGAAGATTCGGCCTATAAATTTCGGCTTAACAGCATCGACAATTACCAACTGGCTCAGGAAACAACGGCCAAAAACCTCCAAACCGATGTGTTTAGCAAAAAAGATGGCGGCGAGGTGACTTATTTTATAGCCGGTCCAGGTAAGTACCTCATCGTGGCTGCGACCTCAAATATAGCAAATGGCGATTATAAAAACGATGTAAAATCAGTGATTGATAGCGTTGTATGGAATTAGTTTTATAATAAGCATATGCAGTTTATACAATCACTGACTGGTATCGTGCTGACGGCTGTACTATTTGCGGCAGCGCCGACGAGCTCTACTTATAAACTGGAATCATATGGCATGGGTTCGGGCGGCACGGCCAACAGTAGCTCATCTACCTATAGTGCAACGGGCATTGCTGGTGAAGCCAGCCAAACGGGGAGCTCAGCAACTTATACTGCAGGTACCGGCTTAGTGCCAACTCAACAGGCCAATGTACCGGCTGCTCCCACGCTGACTAATCCTTCAAGCTATTACAATAAGCTACATATAGTAATTGATACTGGCGGCAACCCGTCGGATGCAACCTTTGCCATCGCCATTAGTCCTGATGGTTTTGCCTCGACGACGAACTATGTTCAGAGCGACCAAACGGTGGGGGCTAGCCTAGGGGCCGAGGACTGGTTGACATACAGCGCTTGGGGTAGTGGCACTGGCGTGGACATTATTGGCTTACAGCCGAGCACAACTTACACTGTCAAAGTAAAGGCCGAACACGGTAACTTTACTGAGTCGGCTTATAGTGCCACTTCTTCAGCGGCGACGGTTGGTGCGTCACTCACCTTTGATATAGATGTGTCGTCGAGTGATACCGAAACCGGTTCACCGTACACTATTAGTCTTGGCAGCCTTGTGGCCGACTCGGTGGTCGATAGCCCGGAATACATATGGATTGACTTAGAGACTAACGGGGACTCAGGTGCTATGGTGTTTGTTGCCTCGGCAAACGGTGGTCTTAATAGCCCAACCAAGGCCTACACCATTACCTCTGCCTCGGCGAACCTGGCGGCAGTAAACGAAGGGTTTGGCGCGCAGAACAGTTCGGCGACCCAAAGCGCTGGCGGCCCACTGACAGCTCAGGCCCCATATACGGGCGCTTCGCAGAACGTTGGCATAACGGATAGCAATTTGCGGCAACTGTATGTATCGAGCACGCCAATTACCGCAGGTCGGGGCTCCTTGTTGTTAAAAGCTCGCTCTACTGTCGACACACCAGCCGGCAACGACTACACAGACACCCTGACACTTGTGGCCGCCGCAGTGTTTTAAACAGGCGTGGATAACCTGAATAAATTATTAATTTTTCGCAGTTGACAAGACAGGTTCTTAACCATAAGCTTAGTGTGAGATACAAAATAAAAGCTAAGAAAGAGTCTATCTAATGAGAATCCGCTCGAAATTACGATATATTCTCGTATCGGCTGGTCTTTTGACGACATCGATACTTGGAATATGGGCAGCTAGTGCGAATGCCGCCAGTTTATCTAATACCTACGTTCGTCTGAACCGCATGAAGGCAACAACCGCAAGTTCTGTTCGGGTTGTATTTCGAGTACCTGCAGGTAACTCAGCTACAGAAGATAGCTTGCGAATAGCATTCCCAGATAACTTTACCATTGCCACTTCCGGCCAAACCAGCGCCACTGCAGCTTGCGCCACAGAAACCGGTGCTACGGCTCTTCCAGGAACACTTTCTGTTACAGGTAGCAATACGAACGGTAGCAAGAATATCACTGTCGGTGGCGTAACGAACTTATCCGCAAGTACTACCTACTGTGTCGATCTTACAAAAACCGATGCAGTTACAAACGGTGCAGCCGGACAGTACACACTGACGGTTACGACGCGTGATACAGGCCCAACGACTATTGACAGCACTTCTGTAGCAGTCCGAGTGATTACTGACGATCAGGTCGTGGTCAGTGCTGTCGTGCCGTCTTCATTCAACTTCGTTCTTGATGCGAACACCACAAGCTTTACGACTGATTTGAGCTCTGGCTCGGTTGTATCTACTACAGGGCGAACGGTTACTATCACGACTAATGCAGCGAGCGGCTGGATTACGTGGGTAAGCGACTCGAATCAGGGGTTAACCTCAGCTGCGGCATCTAAGACCATCGCAACTACCGGTACGGTTAATGCAGCTCCCTCCACGCTATCAGCTGGAACAGAGGGCTATGTGCTTGACGTTGACCTTACTTCTGACGCTGCCGGTGGTGGCACCGTTTCAATCGATGCCGAATACAATGGTGGTGCAAATGCCGGTGGTACGCTTAGTGCGACTGCACAGCCCGCAGCTAGCTCAACAGGAACAGCCGGTGGGGCAGGTGACGTCATAACCTTTGTTGGAAAAGCCGCGATTGCTGGTGATACGCCGGCGGCATCAGACTACACGGATACCTGGACAATTATCGGTGCTGGCTCTTACTAAAAAGCTAAACACTAGACAATAAACTACTTCGATAATAGCTATCTCTAGACTATAATTACCTCTAATGACAGTATCAAAGAGGGTTAAGGGTGCGCTGAAGCTGTGTGTGGTGTTTGGCGTTCTCCTCCTCACCCTCCCAGCCCATGCCCAAACACCTGACGACCTTGGCTCACTCAACCTGACTACTTCACCGCTCCCCATCAATCTGACTGCTAAACCTGGTGAAACGGTAAGTACTGAACTCCGCATCAAGAATGGCGGCGCTAAAACTGAACGCCTCAAAGTCGGACTGATGAAGTTCTCGGCCTATGGTGAAGAAGGTAAGCCGCAACTCAAAGACCGTGAACCTGGTGACGATTACTTTGATTGGGTTCGCTTTTCCGAAACCGAATTCACTGCCGATCCAGACAAATGGCATACCATTCAAATGACCGTCGACCTTCCCCCAGAAGCCGCCCTTGGTTACTACTATGCGGTGACTTTTTCGAGGGCTGACCCGCCTGGTACCGAACAAGTCTCGGCACAAATTGCTGGCGCCTCGGCCATATTAGTGCTGGTTGACGTCGACTCGCCAAACGCCAAACGCCAACTAGAGCTCGAATCTTTCGGTGTTGCCAAACGTAGTTATGAATTCCTGCCGGTTCGTTTCGTTATCAAGATTAAAAATTCAGGAAATATTCATGCGGTTCCGTCGGGCTCAATCTTCGTCAATAAAGGCGGCAAGACAGTCGCGACACTGGCTTTGAATGAATCTAGAGGAAATATTTTACCCGACAGTTCGCGGCAGTTTGAAACGCTGTGGTCTAGTGGGTTTCCAGTTTATGCTGAAAAGCTGCGCGACGGTGCGGTGGTCTATAAAAACGATCAGCCTCAATACGAGTTAACTTGGCCGACTGACCAGCTGAGAAACCTGCGTTTTGGCCGCTACACGGCAGTGTTAACGGCTGTGTATGATGATGGTGAAAAAGACGTACCGCTAGAAGCCGAGGTGAGTTTTTGGGTGATTCCTTGGCGGTTGTTAGCTATCGTTGTTGGCCTGCCGCTACTGACCATTGGCGTTATTGTCTATCTGGTGATTAGCCGACGGCAATATCGCAAAAAGGCAGTCTATCGTCATGAAGCGTAAGGTCATATTTTTGGCGCTAATTATCAGCGCTCAGTATGCTGGCTGGCTGTCTAAACCGGCATCCGTGCAGGCCGAAGCCATCACGGTGACGCCAATTTTTCAAGAGCTTATGATCACCGCCAATACCATAACTGAGACTGGCAGTTTTTCAATTACTAATCAAGGCGATACGCCGCAGACATATCGTTTACGGGCGGTTAATATTGAGACTGCCGATACCAGTGGCGGCATTCTTTTCTCCGGGCTTAGCGCGGATTTTGAGTCTGACCACGGCTTGATCCAGTGGCTACAGTTCGATCAGCAAACGGTCACCATAGCCCCGAAAGAAGCCAAGGAAATTCCATTTACAATTAGCAATAACGACTCGCTCAAACCCGGCGGACATTATGGTGCATTGATTGCTCAGTCGATTACCAATGCCGATACGGACAGTGCCAACAAAGTAGCCCTAAGTCCGCAAGCCGCCTCGTTAGTTTTTGTGAAAAAAATTGGCGGTGAACAATACGGCCTGAATGCATCAACAATTCGTTTGCCAACCAGCTGGTTTTCACCGCCCAGAACGGCGCAGCTTGTTATGGAAAACACTGGTGACGTGCATGTAATTCCCCGCGGGGCAGTGGTGGTTGAAGACATGTTTGGTCGTGATGTTCTACGTGGTGCAATTAATGCCGATTCAGTGCTGATATTACCTGGCAAAAAACGAGAATTGACGGTTGATTTACGCAGCGTCCGCGGTGGCTTGCGTTGGCCTGGCCGCTACCAAGCAACCGTGACTTTTCGATTTGACGGCAAAGAAGATTTTGAAACAGTGAAGTTGACAATTTGGCTAGTGAACGTTTGGACTTTATTTGGAATTATTTCCTCGCTAGCATTGACAATCACGCTAGTTTATCGATTTAGAGGCAAGATTCGTAAAATAATTACTATCTCTAAATCATACATTTTGAAAAAATCCAAACTAGTGAAAAGAATGTCAAAAGTTATGAACAGGTTAGTTGTTAAAAAGCCCAAAAAATAGGGCATTTCTGGCTTGTTTTCGTTGAACAGCGGTGGCGTATCTGTTATGCTAGTGCTTGTAACCTAAAACGAAAAAAAGCTGATGCGCAGACACAATTTACAGGGGTGGACATCACAACCGCTGGTAACCTTTCGGCTTTATCTGGCTGTTTTTTTATTGACTCTGGTTTTTACTGCACTGCGCCCTAGCCCTGCAAACGCAGTTATTAACCGCCAAATCAACTTCCAGGGCAAGATAGTCCTCTCGAGTAATAGCACCAACATTACCAATGCTACCTACAACATGCAGTTCAAGATTTACTCTGGTGGCGATGGCGTGCCCGGTGGTGGTGATGAAACTTTACTGTGGACTGAAGATCGACTACGTAACGCCAGCCAAGGCGTGACCATTACCGATGGTATTTTTCAGGTTAACCTTGGAGCTGTGACAACTTTGCCGGGCAGTGTAGACTTCAATAACAACACTCTTTGGCTGTCAATCAACCTAGGCAACACCAATGCAAGTTGTACGCCTTTTGCGAGCTGTTCTGGTGACGGCGAAATGAATCCGATGGTGCGATTTACAGCTGCACCATACGCATTTAACAGCGACATGCTGGACGGCCTTGATAGCACGGCATTTTCGCAATTGTCGGGCAACAACACCTGGTCTGGGACCAACACCTTTAACAGTCAGTCAACATTTAACACTGATATTGACTACGTGTTTTCAGGAACCGAGAATCTTGCCGTCACCAGCGACCTAGCTGGTACGGTGGATGTTCTGTCGGTGATTGCGACGCCGTCCAGTACGGCGGGCACCACTCAAGGGATTTTGGTGCAGCAAGCCAACTCGGCGAATACCAACGGACTTGATAACGGCTTGACCATCAACAATGCCGATGCCGACCTGGCAATAACCGCTGCGCTCAAAATTCAAAACTCTGGCGGCGGCGGTTACACAACCATCATCGATAACCAAGGCACACTGATTAGCGGCGCCGAACTGAATTTGCTTGATAGTCGTAATGGTGCGTTGGTTGACACGGATGACGCTGTTGCAACGGCAATTACGGGAACTGGTGCGCTAAACGCAGGTTCGATTACCAGCGGCTTCGGTGCAATTGACGTCGGGACGGAAGGCATTACGACTACTGGCACCATCGGTACTGCCGGCACTACCACCTTTACCGGTGCGGGGGCGACCTTCAGCGCGGCAATTAATGCCAATGGCGGCATCGCTTTCGACAACGCTTCTGATACGCTCGGAGCACACACGCTGGCTGGTACGGTCGACGCTAATAACAACATTCTCACCAACATTGGCAATGCCGGAACCGACTTCATTGCTTCTACCGGCGCACTGACTTTGGCTGGTGTTTTGACCGCTAACGGTGGGATTACGGTTGCAGCCAATCAAGATATCACAACTACGGCCGGTACTGGCACCTTGACGTTGAATTCAACGGTTAGCAATGCGTCGGATAGTGCGCTAGTGATTGCGCCGTCTTTCACGGGCGGTGGTACTGATGCATTGACGTATAACGGCATCAGTCTGTCAGCTTTTAGCCCAACTAACGCTGCTGGCACCGACACAGTAAATGGTTTAAATATTGGCAACTTAACTGATCCGGGCGCGACCATCACCTCTGCTGCCTTCCGGGTTGGCACGGGCTGGGATACGATTTTAGCTGGCACAACAGCTGGAACAAACATCTTCAGTTTTACCAACTTCACGGTTAGTTCAGCGGGGGCTATAACGGCTGCAGGTGCGATCGCAGCTAACGGCGGTATTACTTTTGATAATGCGTCGGACACGCTTGGCGCACACACTTTGGCAGGTACAGTAGATGCCAATAATAATATTATTACTAACATTGGTGTCGCAGGGACTGACTTTACGGTTACGGGAGGTTTGACGCTTGACGATATTCTAACCGTCAATGATGACTTAACAGTAAACGCAGCGGCAGGCGAGAGCGTACAGTTCCTGGACAGCGCAGCGCCGACGGTTGACTTGGTAAGAATTATCTCTGATGCGGCGACTACCACAACTGGTGTCAATGGCTTGCAGATCGACTTCACGACTGGTGATGGTGCCAATGCAACCAACTCTGGCTTAGAAATTAATCTGGCGTCTGGCGGAACTGCGGCTGGTGATATTGTGAATGCTTTGAATATCACGATGGACGCAGCCGATGCGAGTACCCAGAACGGTATCGTTGTAGGCGCAAACTTTGATGTGGCCTTCCAGGCGAACTCCGGAAACATTATTACTTCAAATGAAGGTATTGAATTTACTGAATCCGACACCAACCCAACCTGTGCAGCCGGGGATTATAGCCTGTATGCCGACACCTCAGAAGCTAAAATAAAAAAGTGCGTGAACGGTGTTGTGTCTGATGTCCAAGGTGAGCCTGATGTTGTCTACATCTCTGATGCAACCAATACTGCTTGGGTCGATTCAAATACAACCGAACTGTGGAATGCTGCTGGCCAGCCTAACTTTACCCCAGGACATACTGGTGTTGAACTACTTGTAATGACTACGATCCGCGTACAGACCGACCCAGGAGCAGGTGAAACACAGCCAGCTGCACGTATTGACCGAGAAATTGGCAGTACTGCAGACTGTGCCGACACCAACACTGTTGGTGGTACGTTTGGTTTGAGTGATACCGACAATGCAGCTGGCGACGCTACAAGCACGCAAACCATGACTAACGTTTTTGTCGATGCACCTGCCACAACGAGTAATGTCAGCTACACGGTCTGTACGAGTACAGACTCTGTCATAGCTGGCACGAACACCGAAACCAGAATTGACTTTACCCTATTTCCGGTTAATGACTCGGCTGACTTAGCCGAAGTGTATCCCACGAACGATGAGTCATTGACGGCTGGTGAAGTTGTCAGCCTTGACCCGAATCTAGACGCAGGCGTTGTACGCAGCACCAAAGCCTATGACGCAAGTGCTATTGGCATCGTTTCCACTCAGCCGGCGCTGGTGATTGGTGGTAGAGGTGGTGAAGGCACAAGCGGCAAGCCGATCGCCTTGTCCGGGCGGGTGCCCGTGCGTGTGCAGGGGCCAATCAAGAAGGGTGATATTCTAACCTCTTCAAACACCCCAGGAGTAGCCATGAAGGCTGTTAAGTCAGGCGCAATCCTTGGTGTGGCGATGACCGACTATGATGGAACAGGTGTTGGTACTGTGCTGACTTTTGTAAAGACGGGTAACTTTAATGGCTCCAATCTCAATGAGATATTCAGCGATCCAACCATTTTAGGCGCGAATTCGACTGATTTCTCTGCTTCTATCGTTAATTATTTTGTAAATAACGTTACTGCAGCTGCTCCTGAAGATATGTCTGATGTTGTGGCTGATAGGATCGCCGCCGGCTTAGAGGTATTAGCCCCACAAGTTTCTACCGACAGGTTACGCGCCAATACTGTTAGCCCACTTAGTGGTAATCAGCTGGTCTTGGATGTTGGGGCAGGTGGCCGACTTGTGCTTAGGGGTTTGGGCGGGGAAGAAGTAGCCTGGTTTGATGGACTTGGAAACGCCGAGCTTAGTGGTTCACTGGCAATTGGTAACGGTCTGCAAATAAACGGCCGTGCCGAGTTTAACGGCGAAACGATGTTCGATGAGCTAGTGACGTTTTCTGACGATGTGGTCTTTAAGGGCCGAACAACATTTAATAATGATACTGGCGGCTTTGCACTAATTCGCCAGGGCGAACAAGAGGTTGCTGTTAAATTTGCGCGGCCAACTGATGAAGTGCCTCCGGTAGTTACCGTCAGCGTCAAAAATGGTCGGTTTATCGCCCATGCCTATAAGGACTTAACCAAAGACGGTTTTACTATTGTGCTCAACGAGCCCGCCACAGAAGACACTGAGTTCTCCTGGACCGCCCTTACTATCACTGATCCAAAATTGTCAGAGAACCAAATTAATTAACTTTTGATACGTAGTCATATACCTGTCTGGAGATCTCGCTAATGTGTTTGTTGGCCTGGGTGCGGTTAGAATTTGTCATGACGCATAGAGCGTACGGCCGTTTTGGAGCATAGATTATCCCACAATCGCTAAACACTGGTTGTGACGATGTATCGATGGTGTATTCGCCATTTTTATGAGCTACTTTAATACTGTTTGGCACGCCCGCTGCTAATTGATCAAGAAATATTGAGCCAGTCAGAGTGTCTAAAATTTCGTTTGAATTTTCTTTTGATAGATAAGCTGACAGATATAGGCTGCGTAACACTGATGTATAGTCTTTGGGCGAAATTACGATGTATTTACCTGACTTTTCTCTTGGTAAATTGAGTGAGCTAGCGACACTGTCCAGCGCACCTGGAGAGAGGGTAGAGAGCAGCAGATTCGAAGCAGTATTGTCTGATTTCTGTAGACTTAACCGTGCAGCTTCTTTGACTGTTATCTGACTGCCCACGCCCAGCTCCCACAAGTCACCAAAGTCGTAATCTAAATGTTCTTCTTTGAGAGTCAGCACTTGATCGCGTGAAAGTTTACCGGCTTCAATATCTTTATATACTGCCATAACAAGCGGAACTTTTAATAAGCTGGCAATATTGACGCGCATCTGCTCGTTAATGCCAATTGAAGTGGCGGAAGGCAGATATTCAAAATAGACTCCAATCTCCTGGTCGTCGTTTGTCAGGACGTATTCATTGAGTTTTTTTCGAAGCTCAACAAAATTAATAAGTATATCGTTTTGATCCGAGGCAAAAATGCGCTTTGATAGAAATGGATATTGTCTAGCAGAACTTTCAGTATCATCGCGGCCGGCCACTATCAACCCACCAAGCAGTACGACTAACACAATTGCATTCAACAAACTGACGCCTATAACCATCTGACGCCTGGTTTCTATCCCTGAAAGGCGTTTATTTGTAGGCAGAGACATAATCGTAAATCAGTTTGGCGGCACCGGACATGTACTGTTTTGCTTGATCATCACTGCCTTCGCTCATCATACATATTAAGAATGGTCTCTGAGGTTCGTAGACGATACCGCAGTCACTAAAGGCGGATGTATTGGGAGCCTGCCGCTCAAACACGCCAACCTTGTGTGCAACCAAGACGTCTGATGGCAGCTGCCCTGGAAGTTTATCGCGGTAGATAGTTTGGGTCATAATTTCGAGTACATGATTGGAATCTTCACGATCAAGGTATGACGAGAGATAGAGCGCTCGTAAGATTGATGAGTAATTTTTGGCAGAAATGAGCGGGTAACCGTTCTCGGTACGGAAGGGGATGTCTAAAGAATCGTATACTTTGTTAATTTCTTCAACAGGTATGGCGGCTAAAAGCAAGTTGTGGGCAGTGTTGTCGGATTCGACAATTGCCAGTCGCATTGCCTCGCTGACACTGACTTGCTCGCCGGCTTCCTTTTTCCAGAGGCTGCCGAACTGCGGGTCACGTGATTCGGCTTTGATGGTGAGCTGATCGGTGTCACGCAAGGCGCCTTTGGAGATTTGTTTTAAGGTCGCCATGACAGTTGGGACTTTGGCAAGTGAGGACAATCTTATTTCTTGTCGGTCGTTGACGCCAACTGATACGCCGGACGGTAAATATTCGAAGTATAGGCTTACTTTGTCGCCAGCCGGGCTTAAATACTCTCGTAGCTTTTCACGTAGTGGTACAAAATTAATAATCAAGTCGTTAGGATCTTCTGTAAATATTCGTCTTGATAAGTACGGATATGGTTGAGAAGCGGTGTCAGAAGAGCTGTTCCGAAACGCCAAGTAGATATTAAGGACTAGTACAACGATATTAGCGGCTATGGCCAGTTGAAATAATTTACCCCTCATCTGTATCAATAATCATAACGTAAGCACCCGGCCCATGCCACATGAAAATGGCAGAGTTGACATTGACTTCAACTGTCACCACTGTTTTGGCAATTGACCGTTCACTTTGCTACAATACATGTAAATTGTCATCTAACAATAAGACGCGAGGGAACTAAGGCGGCATGAATCAAGTGCCTGATCGATCGAGGCCAAAACTAAGTGATTTTGGCATGGTTAATAAACTGCGACCCGCTGCTGCTGTCCCCAGGCCAGTTGTGGTTACTAAAACACCCAACTCATCAAAACGAATACGAAAACCAACCTGGTTAACTCGTCTTCGTTTAGTACTGATATGGGCAATTATTGCGACGATTGCTTGTGGTGTTCTAGCGGTGTCTGTTGCTTCACAGCGCAAGGAAATTAGCAAACTTAAGTCTAACCAAGCGGTCGATGACGAGACTACCCAGCTTATTGCCAGGGTTGCTTCGCTCGTAAGCCTGCCTGAAGGCGAGACACCCACGATCGCAACCGTGACTGATGTTGAAAAACTCAAAAGCCAAGCATTCTTTGCCAAAGCCGAAAATGGCGATAAGGTATTAATCTTCAGCAAGGCCCGTAAAGCCTATCTCTACCGACCAACTACCAATAAAATTGTTGAAATCGGGCCAATAAACATTGGCAGCAATGGTACGAGTACGAACCCAACTGGCACCACCAGCCAGTAGTGAATATGATTTTTTGATTAATAGCTGTCAGTTAGCGACAAATAGTTGAGATTTTAACGACAGGCGTACTATAATAAGGCTTATGTTTAAGAGAGTCGCGAGGTTGGGCACGGCTTTAGTTTTGCTTGTAGCACTATGGCCACAGGTGCCTATTGCGTACGGTATTCTTGGTAGTTGCCAGGCCGATGTTGACGTTCACCTCGTCACTCAGGAAGCCCAGACTCGGTTTGCCTTTACATTTGATGATGTGAGCAGTATTCAACGCATCACGATTAATCGACCTTCCGCTGAGTTTACTATTAATGGGGCGACTGGTGAGTCATGGAACGCTAGCAATAGTAATGAAGAGGCAGTGTTCATTCGGGGCGGCCCCGTTGCGTCTGTCATATATGTTGATGCGTTGAGCGGAACTAGCGATGCCTCGCCAGCGGACTGGATTGTAACCGCTAGTGATGATATTGGCGGTGCTGACGCAATTGATTGCTTGGGAGGAAATTTAACAACTGAGATCTCGGGTTCTCCAATTGCAGGGGATACGACCGGTCCTGTTATAAGTAATATATTTGTCACTGGTCTGACGACCTCAACTGCCACAATTAACTGGACAACAGATGAGCCGGCTACGACACAAATCAACTATGGCCTAAACGAGCTCGACGAGTCGTTTGTGTCAGACACGCTTACCACAGCCCACAGTGTGGCACTTGATAGCCTGCAAGCCGGTCTGACCTATTATTACTTCTTGTCGTCAAAGGATGCGAGCGATAACGAATCGACAACTGGAACGAATACCTTCATAACGAAGACAACGCCTACCATTGCACCAAATGTAACTACGGTCGCTAAGCCTGGTTCAAGTGACCTTGTGCCCCCGACAGTGACTTTTGATAAGGTGGGTGGCGTGTTTCAATCGGCGCCAACCTTTACAGGGACTGCGAGCGACAATATAGCTCTGGCCGCTATTGAATACTCTGTTGATGGTGGCAAGAACTGGTTGCCCGCTGACGAGGTGGTTGGGCTGGGCTCAGTTGCGGCACAGTATCGCTTCTCCCCGATTAATCTTGAAGATGGTGACTATATCGTCTTGGTACGAGCAAGAGATACTGCAGATAACTCCGTTGTTTCTGAAGCGCAGACCGTAACCATAGATGCATTAGATCCTTTCATTGGGGGCTATGTATTATATGCTGGCAGCCAGCCGCTGTATCCCAATGGTGATGGCGCAATCATTACGGTGGTTAATGCCGAACTCGATTTGAGTGTCAATGCCATCGGTGGTGCGACCAGTGTGAGTGTGATTGCTCGACAAGCTGAATCCGGGCAGGACGCAACCTTCTCGCTTGTCGATCAGGGCAGCGATAATCTTTGGACGGGTAAAATGCTATTTTCAAAAGCCGGCGTGTATCAGGTTCGTGCCACGAGCAGAGATGGTGGGGGCAATATCAGTACCAGGGAGCTGGCTACTATACGCGTCCAGTCACCGGCGACAATTACAGATGGTGGTCAGTCGGTCAAAGACGCGACCGTGACAGTGTTTTACCAAGATATTGAAACGAAAACCTGGAATGAGTGGGATGGATCTGTCTATTCACAGTCGAATCCAGTGGTTGTTGGCGACGATGCTACGTATAGTTTTCTACTCCCAGAAGGTAAGTACTATATAAAAGTGCAAGCCAAAGGCTATCGTGCAACACTGAGTAATATCTTTGATGTATACCAGCCAACCGTGATTGGCGCAAACACCGTCCTAAAAAAGCGCCCGGGTTTTAGTCTGGGTGGCCTTCAGTTGCGGCTGCCATGGCCAAGCTTTAAGCCGACACTTGATATCCAACCAGGGGTCACCAGTACTGGGGTAATCACAAAAGATGCTACCTTGCCTCCGTTCAGCTTACGACGCAGCGATGGTCAAACGGTTAGCACGGTATCAATACTGGGTAAGCCCACGGTACTAAGCCTCGTGTCACCTTGGTCTTTGACTGCCCGTCAGCAAATCTCCGTTTTGGACACCTTGCCTCAAGACCAAGTTAACGTCATTGCTGTCGGTTCAGGGCAAAATCTATCTCGTCTCACTAGCTACGCTCGTTTAGCTGGATTCGATGCGGGTCTGGTAGCCGATACAGAAAACCAACTGATAAATGGTCTATCGTCAGGCTTAACCCCAACCACGTACTTTATTGACAGGCAAGGGGTAGTAAAAAGCATGAGCAGTAAGGTATTATCTGAAGAGGAGATTATCAACAATGTGCCGTTTTAAGGGTGGGCTCTAGGGATGTGGTTGCAATTTTTTGCCCAGAACTTTCATTTTGCGGTAAATTTATTTGCCGGCTTGGCCTCACTGGGGGTTGCCTGGCTATACCTTGATGCATGGAGTAATAAGCACTCTAAGAAAGAATTTTTAAAGTGGCTCGGCTTTGGGATTTTAGGCTTTGCGTATTTAATTGAAGCGACCGTTATCGAACAGACGGTTCTCGGCAGTTCACCGTTTGGTGAGTTCACCCAATCTTTTGCCGCCGCCGCAAAAGTCATTGGTTATATCACCATAGCCGTTGGCCTGATCATGGATCCTTTACAGGAAGTACCCAAAAACGAGGGTATTACTTTTGAAGTTGGCAACGACCAAAAGCAGGCGCCTGCTCAACCAGTTCAACCAACGGTTGTCGCACCAACAAAACAAACACTACCTGCTGTTAGTGGCTTTGGTACGTTGAGTGTCATTGCTGCTCCAATGGGAAGTATTGCGATTGCTGCGCTGTACCTGCGACGGGCTACGACTGGGCTTGAACGGCATCTCAAGCCAGTATTTTGGGCATTCGCGCTCATAGGTATCTCTGACCTTGCCTCGGTCGCATCGGCATATCGCGACACGACAAATCCAGTGTTCGCTTCTTGGTTCGCCGCATTTGGATGGGTGTGGTGGTTTGAGCATCTGAGCTTAGCACTCGGAATCTTTTTCCTTGGTCGTTGGGTCTGGGGGTATCTCACCGAGCGATTCTTCAGTCAGTTATTTATGATCTTTACCGCTATGGTTATGATGATATTCCTGGTCGTCGGCGTTGGCTTTACTTCATTACTGGTGAACAATATCCAGCGCGATACGCTCACAAAGCTTGCCACAGCCGTCAACGTGCTTGGCTATGCGGTTGATACCAAAAAATCTGAAACAACTGCTGTCGCCGAACAACTAGCTGCAAGTTCTGACCTGGCCAGCGCATTGATCACTAAAGACCGAGAAAAGCTCATCAGCCTCACGCAATCAATTATCCCGTCAAAGCAGCTGAGCACGTTAATAATCACCAACGCTTCTGGTCAGGTAATCTTGCGTGCCGAAGATACCTCGCGTTGGGGTGATTCGTTGTCTGACGACCCGCTTATTAAGCGTGCTTTATTTGGTGTTGGTCAGTCGACGGTGTCGGTCAAGCAAGAACCCGGTGCACCCGTTTTGCAAGTGCTCAGTGCGGCCGTTATCTTTGACAGCTCTCGAACCTCAATTGGGACAGTCATGACGGGGCTAGATCTAAATGAGGCCTTTGTCGATCGTATTAAAGACGCAACCGGCTTACAAAGTTCAATTTATGGCAACGACCGCTTAGCGGCTACCACGCTTGTGGCACCAGACGGCAAAACCAACACGCTTGGCGTCAAAATTGGTGAAGGGGCAATAAAAGATACTGTTCTGAATAATGCCGCGGCGTACCAGGGGAGCGTCAGTTTGCAAAGTCGTCAAATGCTGGCAGCTTACACGCCGGTAAAAGACGTTGATAATCAGGTTGTCGGGGCCTTAATGGTGGCCGAACCACGTAGTTCTGTGCTGCAAATTGCTGGTAGGTCTATTCAGACCACTTTTGTTCTGGCAGCTAGCTTGCTAGTGCTTAGCTTTGTTCCGACCTTCTTTGTCTCAAGAAGTATTTCACGACAGCTCGAGTAGCTGACGAGTTAGTAAGGATGTGCTAAAGTAATCACATAAGGATAAGAAATTTTCTGAGCTACAAACAGGCTTATAAATCTAAAGGAGCAAGCAATGGCAGTTAAAGTATTACTTGTAGAAGATGACCAGCTCATACAACGAATGTATCAAAAGATATTCTCTTTTGAGAAGTTTGATGTTGAAATGGCCGGTGATGGCGAAGAAGGTCTTGAAAAGGCCCGGACGATGAACCCCAAGCCGACAATTATTTTGTTGGATGTCATGATGCCAAAAATGAATGGGATGCAAGTGCTTGAGAAGCTCAAGGCTGATCCAGAGCTGAAGGCTATCCCGGTGATTATGCTATCCAATCTTGCCGGAGAGAATGACATTGAAACAGCACTTTCGAAAGGCGCGGTTAAATACATCATTAAGAGTGAGTACGATCCCAAACAAGTTTCTGACATGGTCAAAGAAGTCGTTGCTGGCTATACTCGCGATGATATCCCCACAGCTGCTTAAATAAAGCTAGCTATTTTTCGCTGTGAAAGCGCTTGTCTTGTAGTAAATCAACCACCATGGCGGCGGTCCAACTAAAATCACGGGCTCCGGCAGGCGAGCCATCTAGAGGTGAGAAGTATTCATAGATACCACTTTTTTTAGTCATGGCCAGCGATTGTTTAACGATGGTCTTTGCTTCTTCATGGAAACCATAGCGTTGCAGCCCATCGATGATCATCCAGTTGGTATTTAGCCAGGCGGGCCCCTGCCAGTAGCCATGTGGTTTAAACCAAGACGACTGAATAGGAACGCTGGCTACCGGATAGTCGGTTTTAAATTCTTTACTGTTGTGAAGCAGTGCCACCAGCTGGTCGGCACGTTCTTTACTGACTACGCCACTATACAATGGCATGAGCGTGGCAATGGAATCAATCTTGATAAGTTTATGGGTGACGAAATTGCGCGAGTAGTACTTGCTGCCATAAGCGTCCCATAACAGTTCCATCGCTTCTTCAGTTTTCGCCATACTTTTTGTCAATTCCACGGGCAATTCACGACCAACAGACGCAGCAATATCTTTTAAATGTTGGTTGGCTCGCATAAGAATGCAGTTAAACGACAAGTCCTCTATAGCAAACAACGCATGGCTTAGAATCTTATCAATCGCATAATTCTTACGGCGCAGGCGGCGCTGCACGCTAAACAATGCCAAGCCCTCAAAAATAGATAGACGTTGACCGGGCATAATGAAACGTTTATCACGACGGAAGAAATTGGCAATAACCTGTACTGGCTTTTTGGTAGCCAGCTTGATCCAGATTGAAAAATCATGCTCGGCTAGTTCGTTCATCCATGGCGGCGTGTTGTCAAGGCCGGTTTCCCAGGGGTGGACAAGTAAGGCGAGGCCTTCGCCGTGCGGGTCACGTTCGGTATACAGCCATGAATGATAGGCGATCAGCGCTGGTAGTACGGTTTGATACCAGGTATGCCTGTCAGGAGCGGCCATTTTGGCTCCAATTTGCACTATAGCTTCGGCTAGCACTGGCGGCTGTGTGATGCCGCTAGTAGCAATATGATCAGGAGCATAGGGGTTGAGCCTTGATCGCCACATGTTTCGATCACGCCGATGTTCATCATCGTCAACAAAAATCATGTGCGGCAGCATACCGTTAGCCCACTGCCCACGAAGGAGGCTGAGGATTTCGATTTTAGCTCGTTCAATATCCATATGCCTGAGGCCAATGGCAGTAAAACAGCTATCCCAGAGCCATTGGTGCGAGTAGCCATCAGCCGGAACGGTGTGGTCACCGCGCTGATTGTCGTTCAGTACTTTTATAGCCTGATCCAATAGATCTTTATCTGCTGCTTGATTATCGGTCATCTCTCCATGTAGTATACCGTATTTGCTTATGCTTGGTATCAGCCAATAGGTAGGTTAGAATGTCAAAAATGACTAATAGACCCGGGCATCAACAGTTCTTGCACTATCCGCGGTTTGAATCTTTCACAAGCCTGGAGATGCACGAGAGTGGTTTAACGCAAAATGGTTTGATTGGTGAGTGGCTGGATCCAGAAACCGTCAGTCGATTCTCGCGTCTCTTGCCTGATCGTGATGCCGAACCAAACATGGTTGACGTGGTACACATACATCCACACATGCTAGATTTGCGTGTTGTGGCTGATAGAAGGCGTATCATCTCACAAACTAACGGCAGAGTGCCGGAGGGTTCGTATCGTCTGGAGGTTGTAGGTCACAAATTTGAAATGCCGAACTGGAGGGATACGCAGCCTGCAATTGGTCCGAGTGAAGCAGTGCTGTATTTTGGTGGGGCATTCAGTATCAGGCAGCCCGAAGAAGTCGAAGTGGCAGCAATCAAGTTTAAGCATGGTGAGACTGTCGTGCCAGATCCATTCCAGCGAGCGGTTGTCCTTGGTCCTGAAGGAAGCGAGCTCATTTCGCCAGAGATTGATGGCCAGCCCAACCCAATACTGACCGAGCAACTCCTGGGCTACATCGGCATTATGAAACAGTTGGCTGAATAGTAATTCATCGAAAATTCGTGAAGTTTATAGGGAAATCGAAGTCCTGGGTGCGTAAGAGTTGCATGACGGCCTGGAGGTCATCTTTGCTGCTGCTGGTGACGCGGACTTCTTGGCCTTGAATTTGGGTTTTGACTTTTGGCGCTTTGTCTCTAATCAAGCTAGTTATTTTCTTAGCTTTTTCTTGGTCCAGGCCTTTTTTGAACGGTACTTCTTTGGTGGATTTTAAATTGTTTTCAGTGACCGAACCACTGGTATCAAGCACCTTTTGACTGATGTTTCTGGCTGCCAGTTTTTTACGGACGATATCGAGGATGGCATCGATTTGCCACTCACCATTGCCGGTTATCTTGAATCCGGTCTTGTCACCATTGAGCCAGTCAATCTCAGCCGGTGTATCCTTAAAGTCATACCGGGTGCCCATTTCACGCTGCGTTTGGTCGAAAACGTTGTTCATCTCGGCCTTGTCATAATCGCTCACGATATCAAAAGAAAATGTTGCCATACTGTTATACCAGGCTCGTTATCTTAAAGAAAGTCACAATCAGCAGCCAGACCCCAGCCCAAGCGTAGACGTATTTTTTCTTGATCCCTGACAGTACGAGGAGCCCGAGCAAACCGTCGTTAATGGCAATGGCGTAGACTTGCAAGGAATAGTGGCCAACAAGCCGGGAGGCAAAGTTGCCTTCTACCAGGTCCAAAAAACTACCAGGATGCGCCAACGCGACCCAGGCATTGGTTAAGAAGATGGATGCAAAGCCAATTCTAAATAACAATTCAAGGACGTTGTTAGTTTGGAGTCTTTCCTTGATGGACTGGCGCTTTGGTAAGGGTTGAGATCTGTCTCTTATACACATCT
>JAHBAU020000023.1 GCA_018499905.2 Candidatus Saccharimonadota bacterium
ACTGGCGCTGGCAATGACTTACAAAAGGCTGCTGAGTTGGCCAGGGAAATGGTGATCAACCAGGGAATGGGCAAGAAGTTGCGCAACCAGGTGTTTCACGTTGAAGATGGTATGATGCTTGATCGTTTAGTTCACGAGCGCCAGTATTCGGATGAAACCGCCAAGGTCATAGATGATGAAGTTGAAAGCCTGATTACCGAAGCTGCCAACCGAGCGAATATGGTAATTAAGTCCAACCTGCCCAAACTTGATGCGCTCAAAGATCGCTTGCTCGAAAAAGAAACTGTTGAAGCCGAAGAAGTTTTGGAGATTCTCAAAGGTGCCGTCATGCCTAAAGCTGCGGCGTTGTACTAATACTTGCTAGTGCTTGTGTTGCTCGACCCGGCCAGCTACTATGATCCAATAGATTTCAGGAGGATAGCATGGCTTTAGCTTTAGGAGTACGTTGGTCTGGAGAGTTTTTTGATGCTGCTGGACTTGCGCCAAGCGAGTATTGGACAAAAATCAACGGGAGCCACGATGTGCTAGACGAGGTAAACGCATTGGTTACTGGTGATTTAGGGGCAGAAGTGGCCGGACTACTCGGTCCAAAATATACCTACTTAGTCGAGCCATCGGCGGATCTACCGACTGAACGATTTGTCGACTCGAGAAAAATAGTTTTGGGTCCAGAAGTCAGCGCTGCGTCAGAACTACTATTAGGTGCCGCATTGCAGCAGGTTGTTGCAACTGAAGGCGATGAGCATCGCGTGGTACTGGAGCAAGAAACCTGGGCTGCGGCGGCTTTGGCACAGCGCGGCAGTGATCCCATGAGTGAACTTATGGGTTTAGAGCCAGTTCAAGGCATTGTTCTTGAGGGCGACGAGCAATATCAACGAAGCCTCGTTGATGCTGTTGCCGGGGCAATAATTGAGTCAAGAGTTTTTGCGACACCAAGAGAGCTATGGATTGGTGATAGACTGTTTGAAATTGCCCAAGTTGAAGTAACCACTCAAGATAGTATGCAAACTGTTATTTAGATGTAAAACGGTGCACACAATCCTAATCGAAAAATACAAATTACAAGCCGCTAGCCACTAGATACTATCTACCTGCTACTTTATACTAGCTGCAGATGAAACTGATTAACAAAGCCAATACCAAAGTCTCGTTTGGCGGGGCGACAGTGCTGTTAATTGTGGTAGCTTTGTTAGGCCAAGGGCTTGGTTTTTTGCGAAACCGTCTTGTTAGTACTAACTTTACGTCGGTTGACCCCGGCAGTACCGATGCTTTTTTTGCGGCTTTTCAAATTCCCGACTTCTTTTTCCTGACCATTGCTGCCGGCGCACTCGGCGTTGCTTTTGTGCCGGTGCTGGCCGATCGCTTACATGCTGGTGATAGAAAAGGAATGATGGAGATTACTAACAGCCTACTCAATTTATTGGGTGTGATTATGTTTGTGGTAGCCATCATCATCTTTATTTTTGCCCGACCGCTACTCCAAAACATTGTCGCACCTAACTTGACGCCGCATCAGCTTGACCAAGCTACTAGTATCATGCGTCTGGCGGCATTAAATCCAATGTTCTTTACGCTCTCAGGCATTATAACTAGTTTGCAGCAAACCTATGGGCGATTCTTTTTTTATGCGATTGCGCCGTTATTTTATAACCTGGCGATTATATTTAGCGTCTATTTGTTTAAAGATCAGTTTGGTGTTGTCGGTTTGGGTATTGGCGCGCTGATTGGTGCAATATTGCAGCTACTGGTGGCCATTTTAGGGCTCTGGGGGCTCAACTATCGCTATCGGCCGCAGATTAACTTTAAGACTGCTGATTTTCGTCAGGTAATGAAGGCTTTGCCTGCCCGCTCAGTGGACCAGGGAATCGATTCCATTAACAGTATCGTTGAGACCAACCGGGCGAATATGCTCGGCCCTGGCCCCGTAAGTTACTACAACTTTGCTACAACGCTACAGAATGTGCCAATCATGCTGTTTGGTAACGCCATCGCCACGGCGGCATTCCCCAAGCTGGCTGAACGTCTGTCTCAGAAGCGACCAGATCTTTTTCATAAAGATTTCTTTCGAATCCTACGGCTCATGATCTGGATTGCCATGCCGGTGGTAGTAGTTAGCTATTTCTGTCGCGGATACCTAGCCCGCTTACTATTTGGTGATGTCGCACCAGAAGTAGCATTGATATTTGGGTACCTTACCGTCGCAATCTTCTTCCGCATTGTGTATAGCATAGCCTCACGGTACTTTTACGCCCAAAAAGATACCCGTACACCGCTGTTGATATCTTTGTTTGCCATCGGGCTAAATATCGTCCTGGTGTTTGATCTGGCCCGGCCATCGTCATATGGCATTGCCGGCTTAGCGCTGGCGCAGTCGCTAACGGCGGCGATAGAAGTAGTTTTGCTGTTTGTCATTATGTTTTTGCGCGATCGCTATTTGCTCAACCGGGCATTCTGGGGGTCAATCGTGCGCATTGTCTCGGTGACTGGCTTTAGCATGATCACCGCCTTCATTATGGTCTCGCTGCTGCCACTGCAAACATCTGACCGTGGCTTTGTGACACTTGGCTTTAAGTTTGGTGCAATTGCGGGCATGACCGTGGCTGTGCACATTTGCATGTCGCTGTTGTTTGGCCTGGACGAACCACGCCCAGTACTCCGTCGAATTGGCCAGCTGATCCTCAAACCAATAAATATTAAGTATTAACTAATGGTAGATGAAGATCTGGTTGTTGTCGTTGATGATGCGGATCAGATTATTGATCACGTGCCACGCAACATCGCTGACGAGAAGGGTCTAAGGTATCGTATTACCGGTACTTGGATTGAGAATCACAAGGGTGACGTTTTGATTGCGCAGCGCGGCTTAACCAAGCGTAATAGTCCCGGATTATGGGGTCCAGCAGCAGCTGGTACGGTTGAAAAAGATCAATCTTATCTGGAGAATGCACTTCAGGAAATCGATGAAGAGCTGGGTATTAGGCTTGAAGCCAAGGATTTGCAGCAAATTGAGTATCGACCAACCGAAAACAATACTCGCAAAAGATATATGACTACTTTTCGGGCAGTCGTTGACCTTCCGATTGAAGAAATAAATTTCGGCTATCCCGAAGTTAACGCCGTCAAGTGGATCAATAAGAGCGAACTCTTTAAAGACATAAAGCAGCATCCAGAAAAATACATTGTCCTCGCTCAAACGTGGGAATCGCAACATACAGCGTAGGCCAGATCAACCACCTCTGTTATAATCAGGGCGCACATGGATCAAAGTAAAATTCGCAACTTCTGCATCATTGCTCATATTGAGCAACCTATGAGACACCCCTTCGGGGTTTCTCATCACGCCGGCAAAATGGAATACATTTTGTCGGGCTGCTCTTCCCGAGGAGGCGGCAATGGATCAGTCTAAGATCAGGAATTTTTGTATTATCGCACATATTGATCACGGTAAGTCCACACTGGCTGACCGTTTATTAGAGATGACCGGAACGGTAGAAAAGCGTAACATGAAAGCCCAGCTACTCGACAAGATGGATCTAGAGCGCGAAAAGGGTATCACTATCAAACTGGCACCGGTGCGTATGGCCTACAAGGGCTACGAGCTGAACTTGATTGATACGCCAGGGCACGTAGACTTTAGTTACGAGGTATCACGGTCGCTAGAAGCCTGCGAAGGGGCGATCCTGATTGTGGATGCCAGCCAAGGCATTCAGGCTCAGACGCTCGCCAATGTCTATTTGGCAATTGCCGCAGATCTAAAAATAATTCCAGTTCTTAACAAAATTGACCTACCAGCCGCCGACGTTGAGCGTGTATCTGCCGAAGTCATCAGCCTGTTGGGCTGCCAAAAAGAAGACATTCTGCTGATTAGCGCTAAAGCTGGCATTGGCATCGAAGCCGTCCTGGAGGCAGTAGTTGAGCAAATACCGCCGCCAACTGGCACGCCCACCGATGCAACCCGGGCGCTCATATTTGACAGTTATTACGATGATTACCGGGGAGTTATCTTGTATGTGCGTGTCTTTGACGGTGCCATAGATAAAAATGCTGAAATTCAGATGTTTGCGACGGGTGCCAAGGGCTTGGCGCTAGAAGTCGGTATGCTTAAGCCAGATATGTCAGCACTAAGCAGCTTGCAGGCCGGGGAAATTGGTTATATTGTCACCAACTTAAAGAGCACTCGTGAAGCGAAAGTCGGCGACACTGTCACCATTTCGTCGCGCGCAGCTACTGTTGCGCTGCCAGGGTATAAAGAAGTGAAGCCGTTTGTATATGCTGGATTTTTCCCGTCTAGCAACGAATTTTATCAAGAATTAAAGGACGCTATTGAAAAGCTGTCGCTCAGTGATTCGGCGCTGCAGTTTACGCCAGAGAATTCGCCGGTGCTAGGGTTTGGTATTCGTATTGGCTTCTTGGGACTTTTACACATGGACATTGTGCGTGAACGATTGGAGCGCGAATATAATCTAGATTTGGTTGTCACCAATCCCTCAACCGATTACGAGGTCAGCCTATTAAACGGTGACGAAATCGATATCAAATCAGCTGCCGATTTGCCCGATCCAGCCAAAATTCGAGAAATCCGGGAACCCTGGATTAAGGGCGAAGTTGTCGTACCCAAAGATTATGTAGGCGGTGTGATCCAGCTCATTGTCAGTAAGCGCGGCATCCAAAAGAACCTATCATTTGTTGATGCTCAGCTGGCCTTGGTAACCTTTGAAGCGCCACTGGCTAATTTGCTAACGGACTTTTACGATCAGCTTAAAAGTATTACCAGCGGCTACGGGTCGTTCAATTACGAACTGGATAATTATCGTGCCGAAGATCTCGTGAAACTAGATTTTTATGTTTCTGGTGAACGAGTCGATGCGCTAAGCATTATGGTGCATCGCAGCGAATCAATGCGCTTAGGCCGCGAGATTGTTGGCAAACTAAAAGAAGTTATTCCACGTCAGAATTTCCAGGTTGCATTGCAGGCAGCTATTGGCGGTAAGTTTATTGCCCGCGAAGATATAAGCGCCTATAGGAAAGATGTAACCACCGGACTATATGGTGGTGACGTATCCCGAAAAAAGAAAGTATTAGCCAAGCAAGCCAAAGGCAAAAAACGAATGAAGATGTTCGGCAAGGTAGAAATCCCCGCCGAAGCCTTCACTGTCATGCTAAAACGTGATTAGTGGCTAAGTTTGTGAGCGCCAGGTTTTGCATGACGCTAAAAATGCATGCATTTGTTAGGTCATGGCAAAACCTGTCCCAACGCTCAACAAGTTCCTTAAGCTATATGAAATTGTGCTAGTTACTTAGCGCCAGCTGGCGAGCAGGACGCCGTTAATAAGCAGGACGACCAAGAAGTAGCCAGTATTGATGGCCCAGAGTTTTTTGCGGGTTCCGGCAAAGACGGTGTTCACACCTTGCGGAACGGCCACAAAAGCAACCCACGACCAGACAGCCGTAAAGACACCAACAGAGAAGTTGTTGTAGGTTGGGTAAAAGTAGGCTGCATAGGTGACAAAGTGGGTGAGCACATAGGCCTGCGCGAATGCACCGGCAGTCGTCAGGGTGTAACTTTTGGCCGGGTCCTTGCTCATGTCCTCTAACTTACGACCGGTTAGTTTAGCCCACTCTTTGCCGAAGAATGACTTGGAATACCACACCATCCCCACGGCCATATTTACCATGACGGCCACAATAATAGCCAACCAGTTAATGTCGACTGTCTGCATTCGATTACCCTCCTAATTATTACTATTCATATAACGCTTAAACTGGACAAATATCAAGTGCCGTCTTCTGTCTGTACAAGACATATGATATATTTGCACAAATGCCCAAAACGCTTGAAGATATTATTGCCAGTTATCAGCCTGGACCTGAAGGTGTTGACTTGGTTAAAAATACCCCAATCTTACTAGTTGTCGGCGTGTCTGGCGCGGGAAAAGACACTATCAAAGCAAAATTACTTGAGACTGACAAATATCACAATGTCGTGTCGCACACTACTCGGTTACCTCGTTCAAATCAAGGTGTCATGGAGCAAGATGGCGTGGAGTATCATTTTGTCAGCTTGGAAACGGCCGAGCTCATGCTTCGAAACAAAGGATTTGTTGAGGCGAAGTACTACAGTGGCAATGTGTATGGCACGAGTGTTGGCGAAATCCGGCTGGCACATGACGAGGGCAAGGTCGCAATCAACGATGTGGAAGTGAAGGGTGTTGCTGAGTTTAAGGCCATATCTTCAAATGTCGTTGCTGTTTTTGTGTTGCCGCCTAGTTTTGCCATTTGGCAGCAAAGAATATCGAGCCGCTCAGGGGATAACACCTTAGAGAACATTGATAAACGTCTGGCAACGGCAAGGGTGGAGATTGAGCATGCGGTTGATGTGGGCTACTTTCATTTTGTTATTAATGACGATCTGGGTGCAACGGTGCAGGAGGTGGACGACATAGCACACGGTAAACTTCAGAAATCACAAGAGAACAAGGCACTTGATCTGGCAAGGAGCCTCTTAGAGGACCTCGATAAGACTATAGGCTAGCACTCTTGATTTGCGAGTGCCAGCGTGACATAATATAGGGCATGACAGAACGGCAAAAACGACTTTTGTTTGCCATTGTGGAGCAATATGCCGAAGTGGCCAGCCCAGTGGGGTCTAATTTACTGGCCAGGGCTTTTAATGTATCTCCGGCTACCATCCGCGCCGAAATGGCTCATTTGGAAGAACTGGGGTTTATCTCGCAGCCGCACACCAGCGCCGGCCGCGTGCCGACTGACAAAGGCTACCGTTTTTATGTAAATAATGCCGTTGATGAAACAGCGGGCATGCAGGGTCCCGAGAAACGTTCGGAAAAGGCGTTAGCCACACGGGTCCACGAAGGTGGCTTACCAGAACGAACCATCCGCAACGCAGTAGATACGCTTGTTGAACTTACGCATAACCTTGGCATGGCAACTATCGGTGACCAGCTCTATATGAGCGGACTGTCTAACTTGTTTGGTCAGCCGGAGTTTATGCACCCCGGCCAAGTGCAAGAGGTTGCTCGTTTGCTCGATAACTTAGAACCATGGCTCAAAGAAGCGGCGCCAAATCAGCCGCTCAATGTGTATATTGGCCGTGAAAACCCGATTGGCCGAGCCGCCGGGTGCAGCTTGATCATTAGTAAATTCCGCAGCCCGTTTAGCGATACCAGTTACATTGGCGTTTTAGGCCCAACACGGCAAAGCTACCGTGAAGTCATGAACTTAGTCAGCCGCGCCGGCCGCGCCCTGGAGGGCTCTTGGTATGAGTGAGCAGGATCCTTATTACGGGATACCTCACGAAGTAGTGGGGTTTGCCTCCAGGGGTGACTTTTCGACCGCGGCCGTAGTAGCAAATTATCATTTGCAACACCAGCTTCCATCGATAGCGGCTGCTAATGGAATGGAAGACCCCACATTATTGCCACATGCTTTAGTTCGTAAGGCTGAAGATCACGCTTATCAACAATTAACTCAGCAGTATCAATTTGCGCCAGGAACATACGATCCTCAGACAGTTCGCGATGTGTTTGACCTGGCAGGTAGGGTCGTTAGTGAGTATCCTTTCGATCTGGAAAACGATTCACTGATTGAGCGCGGATTGCCTTTGGCAGTAGATGAATTCAGGAGAAGACATTAAGCGTAAGCTACGTCTAATAACGTAAGAGTTTAAAAAATAGCTCCAGAAAAGGTACACCATGACTAAGAAGCCTAGCACACAACAACCATCTCAAGCCGATGACGCCGACACGCAGGTGCTCATTGGCAAATTAACTGATGCACTGCAGCGCGAACGGGCAGATGCCGAGAATTTACGACGGCGGCATCAAGAAGACATGGCTAGCCTTCGCACAGTCGTTCGAGCAGGCGTCGTTAAAGACCTGTTGCCAGTTATTGATAATTTTGAACGTGCCCTTAAACATGTGCCAAAAGACCTTGAAGGCCATGACTACATTAAGGGCGTCCAGTCAGTTGTAAAGCAGTTTGAAAAGACACTGTCTGACTTGGGCGTCGAACGCATCAAAACGGTCGGCGAGCCCTTTAACCCGCATCTGCACGAAGCGATAAGTATTGAAGAAGGTGAAGGCGACGTTGAGATTGTCTCTGAAGAATTGCAGTCCGGCTATAAACTAGGTGACGAAGTTATCCGTCACGCCACTGTACGGGTGTCAACTAAACTGAAACTGCAGGTTTAAGCACTTGAGTTGCAAGCTCAATATCTTGCTGGGCGAATAGGGGTGGATTTCGCTCGAGCAGCACTTCGCTAATAAGCGGGAGGGTACTGTGCAGTGTCGTGATAGTTCGGGTCGTTCGACTTGTGGGTTGTGCCATATGCTGTTCAACAACGTCTTCGGCAAAGCATGGCAAAGAAAGCCATCCCGCTGACCATATTCCATCCAGAGGCCGAGTCTGTGCGTCTGTGGTTGCTATTGCTGCAACCGGAAAATATAGACCACCTCGGACATATCCATCTCGCACCTGTTCTGTAGCGGGCTTGGTGACACGGATTGCCGAGCCTGTAGGCCGGGCATACATGATGTCATAGCTGCCTAGTCCAATCTCTTCCTTTAATTCACGCCTAGCGGTCGCTGAAACGTTAACATCGGTAGTCTCAATACCGCCTTGTGGTAAGCCCCACTTTGTGCCGTGATTCGGTATAACAACAGCCACCTGTACGCCGGGTAGATTGCCGCCCGCTCGAACGCAGGTGACTATAGCTGTCGGTCGGTACTCTCGACTGGCAAACTCATCCTGAACAACATCTGACAGCTGTGACACTGGATACTCTTCGCAGGTAATACTCGACTCAACAG
This sequence comes from Candidatus Saccharimonadota bacterium, assembly GCA_018499905.2. Taxonomy (GTDB): domain Bacteria; phylum Patescibacteriota; class Saccharimonadia; order Saccharimonadales; family AQU-01; genus AQU-01. The sequence goes on from JAHBAU020000023.1 coordinate 8,826, forward strand.
GTCTAGTCATCAGATTCAATTACAACGCTATCGCCAATAACAATGGTGCCGGCTGCTCGTTCAACGACACCACGGGGGTAATCTGCAGTGACGCAGCCTGCTTCTGTGGCAGTCGTGCACTGTTCAAGCAGCACATATGGTTCACTGCGCGAGGCGATAAGCTCCGGCGCAGTTACTTGTCTTACCAGCGTGCTTGATATAGTCGCCGGTTGCGTAGGGTCGAACGTTGGTTCGTGCTCACCACCACCATTAGCACTCAATGCTAGAGCGGACGCTGCCAAAGTGATAGCAGCTAGGCCACCAGCATAAGATAATCCTCGAGTATTCATAACAGTTATATAATACCACAAAATATAAGTATTGTACAGTCGTCAGTTAGCACTCTAACTACTTGACTGCTAATTAGTCTGTGATAAAATTTATTTAGCACTCTATACGACTAACTGCTAAAAAGGAGACAGTAACATGGGTAAAATATTAGGAATCGACCTCGGTACCACTAACTCGGCAATGGCGGTCATGCAGTCCGGTAAGCCAGAGATTATTGCCAACAGTGAAGGCGCTCGCACAACTCCCTCGGTTGTAGCAATTAACAAGAATGGCGAGCGTTTGGTTGGCCAGGTAGCCCGCCGTCAGCAAGTGACAAACTCCAAAAATACTATTTATGAAGTAAAGCGACTGATTGGACGCCGCTGGGAAGACAAAGAAGTTCAGCGCGACATCAAACTGATGGGCTACGAAATGGTCAAGAGTGGCCAGGGCGTCAAGGTCAAGATGGGCGACAAAGAATACAGCTCAGAAGAAGTAAGTGCCATGGTGCTTGGCAAGCTCAAGAGCGATGCCGAGGCTTTCCTTGGCGAGCCAGTTACCGAAGCGGTAATTACCGTCCCGGCCTACTTTGACGACAGCCAGCGCCAAGCAACCAAAGATGCCGGTAAAATTGCCGGTTTGGAAGTAAAGCGCATCATTAACGAGCCAACAGCCGCCGCGCTCGCCTACGGGCTGGATAAGGGCAATAAGAAAGACGAGAAGATTGCCGTATACGACCTAGGTGGTGGCACATTCGACGTTTCTATTCTTGAACTTGGCGACGGTGTCTTTGAGGTAAAGAGCACCAACGGCGATACGCACCTTGGTGGTGCTGACTTTGACCGTGTCCTGGTCAACTATTTTGTTGATGAATTCAAAAAAGAGCAGGGCATTGATATTTCTGACGACAAAGCTGCCATGCAGCGCTTGCGCGACGAAGCTGAAAAAGCCAAGATTGAGCTGTCATCCTCACAGGAAGTCGACATTAACCTTCCATTCTTAACGGCTGATGCCGATGGCCCGAAGCATTTTGAACACAAGTTGACCCGTGCCAAGCTTGAGAGCCTGGTAGCTGATCTTATTGATAAGACTGCTGCCCCTTGCGAGAAGGCTCTCAAAGACGCGGGTCTAAAGGCCAGCGATATTGACGCTGTTGTATTGGTGGGCGGTATGACCCGGATGCCGGCTGTCGGCGAAAAGGTCAAACAGATCTTTGGCAAAGAACCAATGAAGGGTGTGAACCCCGACGAGGTCGTGGCTGTCGGTGCCGCTATCCAGGGCGGTGTCCTGCAGGGTGACGTCAAAGACGTATTGCTCCTTGATGTGACCCCGTTGTCACTTGGTATTGAAACACTAGGTGGTGTGGCTACTAAATTGATTGAACGAAACACCACAATCCCAACCAGCAAGAGCGAGACGTTCTCAACTGCAGCCGACAACCAGAATTCGGTTGAGATTCATGTGGTGCAGGGTGAGCGCGAAATGGTATCGGACAACAAGTCACTCGGACGCTTTGTACTTGATGGTATTCCACCAGCCCCACGTGGCGTTCCGCAGATTGAAGTAACCTTTAACCTAGATGCGAACGGTATCTTGAATGTGACTGCCAAAGACAAGGGGACGGGCAAAGAACAGAGTATTACCATCCAAAACAGCGGTAATCTGTCGAAGGACGACGTTGAAAAGATGGCTAAAGAAGCCGAAGCCCATGCCGAAGAAGATAAGAAAAAGCGTGATGAAGTCGAGGCTAAAAATCACCTAGACAGCGCGATTTATCAGGCTGAAAAGATGAAGAATGACTACAAAGACAAGCTGGCTGATGAAGACATGAAGACATTGAACGAAGCAGTCGATGTTGCCAAAAAGGTTGCCGGTGATGAAAAGGCCGACAAAGACGCCATTGAACTAGCTGCCAAAGAGCTTGGCGATAAGATTATGCCAATTGGTGCCAAGATGTACGAAGCGGCTGCAAAAGAAGAAGGCGATAAAGACTCTGAAGACAAGAGTGATGGCGACAAGGAGTCGAAAGATAAAGACGAGCCCGTAGAAGGCGAAGTCGTCGACGAAGACAAGAAATAAATTTCGCCTCGTTAAGATCTCAAGTGGGGTGCGCGCCGGTATATGTATGTTCCAAATACGCTAGCGTATCTTGGGACATACATATACCGGCCCAACCCATAGTGGCCACCCATCGCCCAGCGCACGGTATGGGCAGGCGAAATTTCGGCAAAGTGTAACAGTAACTTTGTAAGGGTAATGGCTAAGGGTTTGTCTAGCGGGATGGGGCAGCAAACATATTTTTGCGGTATAATAGTAGTTATTGATGGCGGGAAGTAAAAAGAAACAACCGGTTTCGGTTAGATCGAAGTGGACCTTGAAGGGCAAGACTGTTCAAGACGTCTTTCCGTATTTGCTGATCATTACGGCTGCTATAGGCTTTGTTGCTTCATTTGTGTTGATGCTGGAGCATATAGCACTTCTGAAAGACCCGTTGCATCAGTTAAGCTGCAGCTTTAACCCTGTATTGAGCTGTGGCCCAATCATGAATTCCGAAACGGCGACTGTCTTTGGCTTTCCTAACCCGTTGATGGGCATTGCTTCATTTGCTGCGCAAGGTTTACTCGGTGTAGCAATCTTAGCTGGCGCCCGGATGCGCTCGTGGTTTTGGAAGCTGTATTCCCTGGTCATCATCGGCAGCATGGGCTTTACGCTGTTTTTGATGTACGAAAGCCTGTTTATCATCAAAGCGCTGTGCGTCTACTGTGTCACTGTTTGGATTGTACTAATCTTGAGTTCTTGGTACACCTTCCAATACATGCTGGCCGAGAAACATCTTTCCAGTTTTACACGCACGGGTGTGGGTATGTGGATACGGCGGCATCATTTTGATATCTTGGTCGTACTGTATCTGGTGCTAATTGCACTCGTCTTGCATGAGTTTTGGTATTACTACGGGCCAAAGCTCGGATTTTAAATTAACCTGGCACTCTAATCACTCAAGTGCTAAAATAGACCTTTAGATATGGCAAAACGTGATTATTATGAAGTGCTCGGTGTTGGCAAAGAAGCCAGTGCCGATGAAATCAAGAAGGCTTTTCGGCGGGCAGCTATTGAGCATCATCCTGACAAGGGTGGCGACGAATCTAAGTTTAAAGAGATCAATGAAGCCTACGAGGTCTTAAAAGACGAATCAAAACGGAAGCGATATGACCAGTTTGGTCATGCGGGTATTGGCAGTAGTGCTGCCAGCGACGGCAATCCTTTTGCCGGGTTCGGTGGCGGGCAGGGCAATGTTAACTTTGACTTTGGCGACCTTGGCCTTGGTGACATTTTGGGCAGTTTTTTTGGCGGAGGATTTGGCAGTGGGTCGCGCGGCGGGCGCAGTAACCGTGGCCGCGATGTCGAAACCCATGCTGTCCTGACGTTTGTAGAGGCAGTCTTTGGC
>JAHBAU020000001.1 GCA_018499905.2 Candidatus Saccharimonadota bacterium
CTACCAGTTTCTTCTCCATCTCTTCTTTGAGGGATTGAGCTTCCGGAGTTGTGAGGCGGCAGCGCTCGATAACATCCATGACCAGGTGAAAGCGATCCATGTCGTTGCGCACGGTCATATCAAAGGCGGTCGTAATGGTGCCTTCTTCTTTGTAGCCTCTGACATGCATGTTGGGGTTGTGGCGGCGGGAGGTTAAGCGGTGGGTGAGCCACGGGTAGCCCTGGGAGGCAAAGATAATTTCTTTATCGCGGGTAAATACCTCGTCGTAGTCTGGGTCGCTCATACCGTGTGGATGCTCCGTGTTTGGCTCGAGTCGCATCAGGTCGACCACATTAACGACACGGACTTTAAGTTCGGGTAAGGCTTTGCGCAGGATGCTCACGGCAGCCATGATTTCTTGCGTCGGAATGTCACCAGCTGCAGCCATTACCACGTCCGGTTCCTGACCCTGATCGTTACTTGCCCACTGCCAGACACCGATGCCATTGGAGCAGTGCTCGACAGCTTCCTCCATGCTCAGCCATTGGGGGCTGTCGTGTTTGCCAGCAATCATAAGGTTGATGTAGTTGCGGCTCTTGAGGCAGTGGTTCAGAACCGATAACAAGCAGTTAGCATCGGGTGGCAGGTAGATTCGGATAACCTCAGATTTCTTATTGACTAAATGATCAATAAAACCCGGGTCCTGGTGCGTAAAGCCGTTGTGGTCTTGGCGCCAGACATGCGACGTGAGTAGATAGTTGAGTGAAGCGATTGGGTTACGCCACGGCAGCTCGTTGGCCATCTTGATCCACTTAGCGTGCTGATTTACCATCGAGTCGACAATGCGAATAAAGGCCTCATAGCTATGAAAAATGCCATGCCGCCCGGTGAGTAAATAGCCTTCAAGCCAGCCCTGAGCCTGGTGTTCGCTGAGCATGGAATCCATGACTGCCCCTTCCAGCGCCAAATGCTCGTCTGACGGTTTGGTGCGGGCCATCCACTGCCGGTTGGTGACTTCAAACACCCGCTCAAGTCGATTTGAAACCAGTTCATCAGGACCAAAGAGTCTGAAGTTGCGCTGTTCGAGATTGAGTTTGATAACATCTCTGAGATACGGGGCGGCATTATAGGTGTTGCCGGTACACGGCTGGCTGCGATATTCAAAACTAACACCGTAATCACGAAAATCAGGCAAACGGAGTTCACGCAGTAGCCCGCCGCTATTGGCAAAGCGGTTCGCACCCATACGCTGCTCACCACGCGGCGCGAGTTCGGCTAGTTCCGGTACGAGCCGTCCTTGGTCATCAAACAGTTCCTCTGGATGGTAACTGCGCAACCAATCTTCTAGGAGTTTGAGGTTGCCCGGATGTTTTTCGTCAACAGCTAGTGGCACCTGATGTGACCGGAAATTAGCCGTTACTTGCAGACCATCAACCTTTTCGGGACCGGTCCAGCCTTTTGGCGAATTCAGGATGATCATCGGCCAGCGCGGTCTGGTTAAATCATTGTTGTTGCGGGCATTGGCTTGGATTCGCTTAATTTCCCGGATCGCCTCATCGAGTTTTTCGGCCATCAGCTGATGCATTCTCTCGGGTTCGTCGCCTTCCACAAAATATGGTGTCCATCCATAACCGCGGAACAACTGATCAAGCTCGTCGTGTTCAATTCGTGCGAGCACAGTTGGGTTGCTGATTTTGTAGCCATTTAGGTGCAGTATAGGTAGGACGGCCCCATCCGTCTTAGGATTGAGGAACTTATTGGAGTGCCAGGCTGTGGCGATTGGGCCGGTTTCGGCCTCACCATCGCCTACCACACAAGCAGTAATGAGGTCAGGATTATCGAAAACAGCACCAAAGGCATGACTCAGCGAATAGCCGAGTTCGCCACCTTCATGGATCGAACCAGGTACTTGCGGTGACACGTGGCTAGACAATCCGCCCGGAAACGAGAATATTTGAAACAGTTTTTGCATCCCTTGTTCGTCCTGTGTCACATCTGGATAATACTCACTAAACGTTCCTTCTAAGTACACATTGCTGGTGAGCGCCGGACCACCATGGCCTGGGCCCGAAATGTAGATCATGCTGAGGCCATACTTATTAATAACCCGGTTTAGGTGCGCATAAATAAAATTCTGGCCTGGCGTTGTGCCCCAGTGACCAAGCAAAATCTGTTTGATATGGCTTTGCTGGAGCGGTTCTTTGAGTAGTGGGTTCTGTCGAAGGTAGATCTGACCGACTGCTAAATAATTTGCCGCACGCCAATAAGCGTCAATTTTTCGCAGCTCATTCGTATCTAGAATTTGATCTACCGAATCCACCCTACCCTCCATTCTTTTCTGTTAACAGGTTTACTGTGTCCTGCGCAATGATTATTGATTCATCTGATGGTAAAACAAAGACCCGAGCCCCTGACAGTCGATGCGAGATAACCGTGGCCTGTTCCTGGTTTTTTAGGTGATCTAGTTCGATACCCAAGTGATCGAGCTCACCGGCAATGCGCTGGCGTATTTCAGCCGACTTTTCGCCAATTCCGCCAGTAAATACTAGTGCGTCAATACCGCCAAGAGCAGCAGCAAGACTGCCGATGGCTTTCCGAACTTGATAACAAAAGACGGACACAGCTTCGGCGGCTGACTGATTCGTCGCTTGGGCTTCTAGTAGGGTGAGCATATTGCCAGACAACTCAGACATCCCTAGCAGTCCTGATTTTTCATGAACCAGTTCATTAAAAGCGTTGACATCCAGATTATATCGCGTTGCTAAGTATGAGACGACGCCTGGGTCAAGATCGCCAGAACGCGTGCTCATGGGGATGCCCGATGCTGGGGTAAAGGCCATGGTGGTGTCAACGGGATGACCGTCTTTGATGGCCGCTACGCTCGCACCGCTGCCCAGGTGGGCGACAATTAACCGATGCGGCACTGGGTAGCGGTGCTCCATGTCTTTAAGTTTCTGTAAGATTGATCGATATGACAGTCCATGAAAGCCATACTTCCGCAATCCTTCGCTGTAGTACTCGCGGGGCAATGGAAGCAACTTGACTTCAACAGGCAGGTCATGAAAAAAGCCAGTGTCGAAGCTGGCGTACTGCCTGATTCCCTGAAAGTGGTCATAAAATCGACGAATGAGTGACACGGCTGCCGGAGCATGTTCGGGGTCATAAGCCTGCAGCTTTTCCAGCTCACTGAGCACGTTGGGCGCGATTTCAGTGGTGGTGTGAAGCTTGGGACCGCCATGTACAACGCGATGACCAACTGCGTCCAAGGATGCTCCCTGCAGCAGTTCGTCCAGTTGTCCAAATAAGAATTCCTGTGCCTCTGTCATGGTCTCGAGTGAAAGCGCTCTCGACTCGTGCTGCTGTCCGGGCATCGACTGACTATAGATAGCATCGCCTTGCCCAATACTAGCAATCTCTAGGCGGCTCAAAGCCTGCAGTTTAGTGCTTTCATAAGAGTAAAGGCTGCATTTAATGCTTGAAGAGCCGGCGTTGACGGTTAAAATGTTTATGCTTTTTGCCACGTTGTCATAGTAGCACAACGGATAAGAATTAGACCGTGACCATGGTCATGTTTGACTGGTCCATACGACGCTCTTCTTGTGATTCACGCCAAACAATGCCATAGAAATGGACATTTCGCGCTATAATAATAAGTAGATGCAAAAATTTGTCCTCATAGAGGACCAGGGCGGCAAAGAAATATATATTGACTTGATCTCATCGCAAGCCGGACATTACTTAAGCCGCCGTCCGCATATTGCTAGCTTGCTACGCGAATTGTTAAACCAAAAAAAACTATCTGGCGCGCGCGTTGTTTTGGAGCAGGATATGGGCCGCGGTATTGGCACGACTGATATCGTAACTACCAGCGACAAAGATTCAATTTATTACGCCAAACCAGTCAAATCAGAAATCTACATTCGTTTTGTTAAGAACCGCGGTCCACAGCCAAGCAATACGCTGACTGTCATAGCCGAACTCGATGACGATGGCAATTACGAGATAAGCAACGCTTGGATAGGCCCGAAATGTCCGGCCTTCCCTGGCGAAGAGCAAGAATCAGCCGATAGCAAAGCCTATTGGCAGTCACACGCCTTAGCGCACGACACACACGTGGTGCAGTCGCGCTCCATCACCAAAGATTGCCCGTACGACTGGTAGCTTTTACATATTCTAGTCTAGTAATTGGCTCAGTTAAAACCCTAATAAAAAATTATGGGGTGGCAGTCGGCGGGGTGGCCCCAAATTTCTCTTACTTTAGTAAGAAAATTAGGGGCGGACCGACTGACAGGACCCCGGCCTATCAAGGGTTTTGAGTAACTGAGCTTGCTATCGCCGTCACATTGTGCTAAAGTTATTCTAATTGTTTTTAATGAATCCAGACACAGTTTGACTGACTCGATTATCATTGCAGACAATCGACGACAGTAAAAACTAAGTAAAAAGGATTCATTTTTTATGCCTCAATATCAACAACGCCGCCGGCCAACTTATGGTCGCGCCAATTATCCGCGGGCCAACCGTAGTGCCAGCCGCGCTCCTAAGAAGGAATATATTAACCCAGCCAAGTTTATCCAGCCGGCTAAACCAATTGACGAAACACCGTACGTGCCAACGCATATGTTTGCCGACTTTGATCTACACCCTGGTATTCACCGGAACCTCGAGGCTATGGGCTACACGGCTCCCTCGCCTATACAGGACCAAACAATTCCGAGCGGTCTTGCAGGAAAGGATGTCGTTGGTATAGCCAACACCGGAACTGGCAAGACGGCTGCTTTTGCGATCCCCTTGCTCAACCGCTTGATTGCTGACCCAGGTAGCACTGCGCTCATCATGGCCCCGACCCGCGAGCTCGCACAGCAGATCGAAGAACAATGTCGCTTAATTGCAAAAGGTAGCGGTCTGCGCGGCGCAATTTTGATCGGTGGTGTTTCTATGGGCCCTCAACAGCAGGACCTGCGTAACAAGCCGCGAATCATTATTGGTACACCTGGGCGTATTAAGGATCACTCGGAAAGGCGAACGCTTAACTTGGCGCAGTGCAATATTATTGTGCTTGATGAAGTTGATCGCATGCTCGATATGGGCTTCGTGAATGACATTCGGCACATCTTAAGCCTTACCAACCCCGAAAAACAAAGTTATTACTTTTCAGCCACACTTGACGCCAGAGTTCGATCCATCATTGAAACTTTCTCGGCTGATCCGGTGCATGTTGCAGTCAAAACTGCTGACACCAGCGAAAATGTTGATCAAAATGTCGTCGTCTACAAGTCCCGTCACGAAAAACTGGATATCCTACACGCCCTTTTAGCCAAGGATCATGTTGTAAAGACGCTGGTATTTGACGATACTCACCACAGTGTTGAGCAGCTTTCAAAAGAACTCGCCGCCCGTGGTTTTCAGGCTGACGCCATTCATGGCGGCAAGTCCCAGTCACAGCGTCAACGCGCACTTAAGCGTTTCAAAGACAATCACATCTCGGTATTAGTGGCGACTGATGTTGCCGCCCGTGGCATCGATGTTTCCGATATTACGCACGTCATTAACTATTCCCTGCCACAATCCTACAGTGACTACGCGCACCGTATTGGCCGCGCCGGCCGCGCCGGCCGACAAGGTCACGCCCTAACTTTCATTGAAGGCTAAGGGACAATAGTTTCCGAGGTCACCTCGGCAGCATCCAGCCACCGGTAGCCGCAGGTATTACAGGCATCAATTATGATTTTGCTGCCATTGTAAGTTACATGTTGCATCTCGCTATCACATGCTGGACAGATCACCATATCTGGTCGTTTGTGTTCGCGCTGCAGCACCGTATATGGGATGAATAGCTCACCGGCATGGAGCCGAAGCAGCGCGCTACCTTTTAGCAAGACTCCATCACCCGTCTGACACAGCAAGTAGTCGAATTTATTGTGTAGCTGATTATGACAAATCGGACATTTTAAATCTTGGCGCAGTTCTTTGCCGAGTGGTGTCAGCTGTTGTAGCTTGGCTGGAGACACCGGCCGAGTAACCGCTGGACGAATCTGACTCACAAACTCTTCAAGGTCTTCAAACATAGTTGTTGGGTCGTCAGGAGCATTAGCCGTTGCTTGTACAAAATACAATTGATTGTCTACAATCTCCCAGCTATGGGATTGGCAGAAGTCAATTGTAAATACCATTGCTTTCGGATCCATAGCATAGCGGCTGTCAGTTTGCATGCCATTTTCAGCAAAAAGTGTGAAATAGTTTGGGTAGTCACCCTCAAGCTCGACCTTTTCCATAATGCTTCCAGCCGGGTTTAGTTGAGCTACCGGTGTCATTTTCGGGATCCCCAATAAGTGTAGTGTGCTGCTAAACGGTAAGGTTACTTGGTAAATCAACGCGGGGTAATTCAGTTCGTTCGGACGGGAAAATGTTCCAATTGCCTGATAGTAAAAATCACCAATTCGACCGCTTTTGACTGGAAATAATTCTGAGCCATACGTGTAGTATGCCAAGAGCACCGAACTACCCGGCATATGCACGCGACGATTGAGGTGTCGGTATTTTTTTATTGGCCCTTCAAGCACCGCATAAACCACTGCAAAGATAATAACCAGCCATGGGAACATGTCCAGATATCTAATCAATTCGATCATTAACTTAACGATACCACAACGGGCGTTAGCGGCCGTAGTTTACAGGCTTGTTTACAGTGCTATACTGAAATTATGGCTAAATCAGAGAAAAATTTTATTAAGATCAATAAAAACAATGGCCCAGCTGGCTTTGCAATGTTTTTAGGATGGGTCGGCGCACTGGTTTACTTTGTCAACCAAGTCGACGGCTTCTGGAACATTATCGCCGCCTTTTTTAAGGCCTGCGTCTGGCCCGCAATATTGATCTACAACGTTCTGCAGTTACTGACCGCTTAATATAGCAAACGTGTTATGAAGCAGCTGGTGGTATGAGTACGCCACTTTTGGCGACTTCGGGTATGCAGCACATATTGCGGTTAAAACAGCACGGTCGACGCATGCCACGTGTCAATTTTGAGCGCGAAACTTCAATGCGTTTCAGTCTAGTATCGTGATTGGTTGTTGAGTTGACCCAACGCAGCCATTCCCAATGTGCCATCGGTGTCGCTTTATCCCAGGTAGTTTTCGCAACCATATCAGTTTTGAGCATGCTAGAAAAATCTTCAGGCAAAGTCGGTTCTGGCCACTCTTTACTCGCTTCAAATTCAAACGTAATCTTGTCGCCATATTTAATTTTTAGCTCTTTTGCTAACTCGCTGTCCACATGCAGCCAATGACTGCCCTGGCCGTCCGGCTCCAGCGGCCGCTGAAAAGAATGGTCATTGATACGGCCATTAATCATCACTTGACTGCGCGATGGCAGCTGCTGACTGGCATCATCTGGCAGACGCGCAACCAGCCAAGAATTCACTTCATAAATCTCAAGTTCGGAATGTATCATATGGCAATAGTATACAGTTCAATATCCAAGATGCGGTACATCCTTTGTAGACAGACGATATTTATAAAATCGCTAGTAGTTTCTCGGCCCGCCGACTAACGGATTTGTGACGACTCTTAGTCAATGCTTCCAATTCAGGAATCAGCCACGCACGAAGTTTTGGTGCTTTTTTTGCAAAATACGCGAGCGATTCAGCTGTCGTGTTCTGTACGATCCAATCGTCATAATGAAGATTGTTTTTCATAACTGTAATTGCGGCCTTTCGCTGTGCATCCGACATATAATCATCTAGTAGCGTGAACAATATCGATAAGGTCCACTTAGTGGAAGCCTGATCAATCGTTGAGATGTCTGTAGTCAAACCATCCAAGTACTTTGCCACCCACTCAGGATGTACCTTGCAAACCCTTTTCATGCAGCTTGATACTCGCAGGCGGACAACTGCATCGGGACTTTGATAGCAGTCATAAAGTTGCTGTAGGCGCTTCTCATCTTGCAGAATGTGGTCAACCACTTCAATAGTTTTGCCGAGAGAGTTCGGGTGACCGCCGGTCAAAAGTGATTCGTAAGCATTTATGGGCATTACGTGCTCTGTTACACTACTACTATGATTAAAAATCTTATCATAGTTATACTAATTGTCTTGGTGGCAGTGTTTGGTGTGGTGGTATTTAGCAAAGAAGGAACAACTCCTGGCACTAATAACACGTCCAATACTCAGTCCTCAGAGAGTACCCCATCTTCAAAAACTTCTTCAGGTAAGACAGTCGATCTATCAAATAAAGGCTTGAAGCAAGTTGCTTCATCGGTTTTTGAAGATACGCAGACAGGCGCTCTCGATGTGAGTAATAACCAGCTGACAGGTGCCTTGCCTGGCGAACTACGCAAACTGCGCAATCTTGAAGTACTCGATGCTTCTGATAACAATCTAACAGGCATTCCGGCCGAAATTGGCCAGCTATCGAAGCTTAGAACAGCCAACTTCGCCAACAACGATATCTCAGGTTTGCCGCTTGAGATTGGTAACCTATCCAGCCTTGAAACACTTGATTTACGTGGCAATCCCAATGTATCTAGCTACGATCTAGGCCTGATCCGATCAAAAATTCCCAACGCCAATATTTTAGTTGATTAGACATCGTTGCAAGTGAAGATAAACTCGGTTGTTATCTTGAACCGTTAATTTTCAAACAATATGCTTACAGTAGCTTAAGACAAGAACTACAAGGCTATTCTACATAACCACGGGCACGGAGAGAGGCTTGGATTGCATCTCTGTCCATGCCAACTATCCTGGCTACCCTATCGGCGTGGCTGGTAGTTGATACGCCTGGGATAATTCTGTAGGTGGGTTCGCCGTCCTTGAACTCAACTTGCACTTGTTGGCCGATCCCATTCTGGGCCGATTGCTGCACAAGTTCGGTCGCATGTGTTGAAAACACCGTTCGTCCACCAATTGTGTCAAAACCTCTGACGATATCTCCAAGGATCTCTATGCGTTCCTGATGCGTTGTGCCGTCCATGCAATCATCCAGGCCGATCAAGCTGTGGGGCGTGGCTCGTTCAAAAACAGTGCGTAATTCACCAAGTTCATAGCCAAAGCGGCCGGTTTCGTCTACCAAATTTGGTGCACCTGGAACCATATAATGCATAAAATCAGCCGGCGTTGTTGCAAATGAATCGGCTACAACCGGACCGCCGGCTTCAGCGAGTGCTTGGCTGTGCAAGACAGCTTTAAGGGTAGTTGATTTGCCGCCACTATTTGGTCCGGTGAGCATAGTCATGCCGGTAAGTTCAAAATCATTGGGGGTTACTTGGTTGGCGGGCCGTGTAAACGCAAGAATTGGGTTTTTTAAACCATCAGCTCGAATGTAGGGGCTGTCGCTAGATTCTACAACCGGCTGGTACACGTCATGCCCATTCCTTTCTGTCACAGTGGCAAAATTCGCAAAACTTTGTAAGACATCCAGCTCGGAGTAGTCGGCAAACGCTTGCCCGAGTCCTGCATCAGCCTGCCAGCGTTTACGTACCGGGTCGATAAACATGGGTCCATGAATTGCGTCGCCAGTATTGTTCACCATAGCAGCGACACCGGCTGACATGACACCGCTTAAACCCAGTGCAATTTGCCAGTCCGGCAAGACATTTGCTGCTTGCTGAGTAGCTTCGGTGACTGCAGCGGCTTGATTCGTATCACCCTTACTAATTAACAACGCTCCGTATGAAGTGAGTCCGACCAATAAGCCCCGTCCCGTTATGGAGCTGCCGCGATATGCCAATCTAGTTGGTGGCAGCCATCGCCAAGCGCTATCATGCGGTCTTAAGCCAGCTGGGGTTAGATAAACTTTTCCCACAGCAAATTTGGCATCATCGCTGTCTGCATAGCCGGCGAGTGATTCAAGAGTACTCTTTAAGAGTGGTGTTTCAATTTTAGAAGTATCCACTGCTTCGGCTAAATCAGTAATAACCCGAACGCCTGCCCTTGCAGCATTGTAAAATCTTCTGGGCACCGTATATCTATCGGTTCGGCCATCGAGAAAATCTAGGAGTCCTCGCTCATTTTGAGCAACTGCCGATAATCCACTGGTCAATGCTTCGCGCGTAGTACTGTCAGCCCGCAGTTCGTCGACAGACTCTTGGCGCTGCTGTCGAAGTTCTGGATCGACACCACCTAAGAGGTCAGCCATCAGGGTCGCACCGCCTAAGAGTGTTCGTGGCCCAAGAACACTATGCAGTCTCTGCATTTCCAGAGGGTCGTCATTGACATTAAAAGTGGTAACTCTGCGCTGGTTAGCACTTATGCTCGCAAGGAGTTCTTGACTGTACATACGGTACATCTTAAAAGCAAAAGGCATAATAATCAAGCAATATCATATAATCCTTAGTATTACAAAACACCTATAATTGTCTTGTCTCACAGCACTAACTCGTAATTTCATAGCCATGTGCGTGACTCTAAGAGGTCTATGTATTGCGAGAGTGCAAATGCGTATTCTTATTGATTTTGTTTTGTTAAGCTTGCTGGCAGAGTTCGGCAAGCTTTAAGGTGGTGTTGGCGTTGCGGATGGTGACAAACTGATAAGCGCGGGTACCGACGATTTTACTGTATCTTGTGCGGCTAAATGTCTTCAAAGGTGCTGTCCAGAAGATGATTGGGTGATAGGCGGCTACTTGTTCGTATTCGTGCTTTGCTTCCCCTACCTCTGTCATTATTTCTTCAGCTGTTTTCGGGGCAATCACAAAAATTGCATTGTGCTTCGCATCACCCTTGTTCCACCACTTTGGTGCATGATCTAATGCGTTTAGTAAATCGTCGGCCGAAATAATCGAACAAACCACATGAAACCCGAAGCGCTTTTCTATTGCTGCTTCACAAATAGTTACGAGGTTGACGGTATCGGTTTCTTGCGAGTCAAATAAAACATTACCCGAGTTTATATATGTCGTGACGTCCGTAAAACCCTCTGCTTCCAAACAGGCCTTCAGCTCGGTCATGGCCACTTTGTTGTTGCCGCCAACATTAATCCCACGAAGCAGGGCTATGAATCTCATACCTTGATTATACGCAATAAATGCCTAAGAATGCTCCAAATAGTAAGTGCATGTTGTTGTAGTGTCCGCCATATGACCAGTGCTTACATCATTTTTTTGTCTTGAGAAAGTCCGCAGTGCTGTCAATAAGGAATAGGCTGACGTCGTCACGTGTCTTGCCCGACTCCTGAAAGGGCGTGCTGATAACGCCGATTAATATCATCATGTAGATCAGAACAAAACTGATTATGCCAATGATGGCAAGACTTCCATAGAACGGGTCCACATTGGTAAGTATAAGCAAACCAATGACAAAAAACACGATTGATTTAAGCAGAATATTAGCCGATGGGATGAACTTTATGCGCTGAATATAAGTCACTCGTTTACGGTGCTTAAGTAGCAATAGCTGCTGTTGTTTTAGCTTGACGATAAAATTAGGTGGTACGCCCGCCGTTTCCATTTCACCAAAGTATGGGCTCAGCGCATGGATTTTTGCGCTCATGCCTCTTGAGGCATTGCGTGTATCATCCTCGAATTTATATGCAATTTTCTTAAGCTGCTTGCGAAATCCCTCTAAATCAAACTTTGGATATGTTTTATGTATGACTGCAGCATCGACATACATGTCTTCAATGTTTGCGGCAAATTCTGATGGAATACGCTCCGACTCTTTATAGTCAGCTATGGTCGCAGACAGCAAGAAGCCAATGACCAGCGTTGCACTAGAAATCACACCATTATGCAGCGAACTTTGTTCGATCGGCTCCCACCCAAAATCGTGAAACACATACTTAACAGCCACTATAAGTAGAGCTGATACGAAAGAGACAAGAAATATTTTGTATGTATTAATGTTTTTAAACACCGTACACATCATTATACAAGAATGCCAACGCTGTAAATTAAAAGTTTGTCATTGTAATGAATAAAGCCGTGCCCTGGCATCAGCTCGGGCTGCTGTAGTTGCCGTTAAAATCGAATCCCATGAGCCTGAACATAACTCTCGACTTCATGACTGCATTGTCCTGGCTCCATCTAGTGGATACAATTCACAGCTATACAGTTATTTTTGACGTGCCTTCATGTTCGATCAGTGAGCCCAAAAATATAAAGTTTCTATCGTGTTTTCCGCTCGTAAACACTTGTACGAAATCACACGATCCTAATTCTGAAACTACGGAGTCATACGTCATGTGGGTAGGAGCGTAGATTACTATATCATTCGTTATATGTGAGCGGATGTTTGCAATAAGTGTGCGTAGGTCTGGGTTCTGTCTTGCTGGGTCAACTTTGCCTGAATGATCGCTCCAATAAGGAATATCATATAAGACGACATCCGCTTTAATCTTAGATAAGGCATTTGTACTACTTATGTCGCCTAACAAGAGAATAAAGTTTCTGATATTAGCTTGCACAAGGTTAGTTTTGCAATCACGAATTATTGCTTCGTCATTATCCACACCAATAACTTTATCAAAAGATTTTGCTAGCTCAATCAAACTTACACCAATACCGCAACACAACTCGCATACAGTGTCTCCCTTGCCTTTTAGTCTTTGAGCAAGGTATTTTGCTGTAGCCGGATAGCTTGCAATTTTTAAAGATAACTCACTTCCGGCAATATTTTCGTCATATCCGCGCTTATCTATGATTTCTTCACGCATTAAGTAATGATAACAAAAAGACGCTCTGTTTTCGCAAAGTGGCTTGAATGAGTAGCTGACAACATCCATTTTATTTTGTTCTAACGCCGTTCTGTAATCTGCTTCATTCCAAATGTAAGTAACCTTTAGTCGTGTAGACCGTCCTAATCTATTATCACTTAATCTTCTCGATCCCGTTCTGCAATAGCAAACATGACCAATAGCTTTTTCTGTACAACTACTATGATTCTGCTACTCTAGGGTGTATTATCACTTACTAAGTAACAAAACGCATAGCACTGTATTTGATAAATATATGAAAAGCATCAAACCTGAACCAGTTATTGTTTTAGTTGGCCTTGGACTGCACGCCAAGCGTATATATTTGCCTTATTTAGCCCAGAATAAGCAAAGATTGGGTTTGGTTATTGACCTAGAGTCTAATAGTGATGCAGTGAACCAATATCTTAAGGATAATGGCATTGACTGCCAGACTT
The DNA here is from genome assembly GCA_018499905.2 of Candidatus Saccharimonadota bacterium. Taxonomy (GTDB): domain Bacteria; phylum Patescibacteriota; class Saccharimonadia; order Saccharimonadales; family AQU-01; genus AQU-01. The sequence goes on from JAHBAU020000001.1 coordinate 13,106, forward strand.
ATTTTATTGCAAATAAGCAACGAGACGACGAGAAGTTAAACAAACGAGATGAATCTAATATCGCAGTATTGTGCAGAGATCTGGGCATTACTCATGCGATTATTTCTACCGAACCCAAAGCTCATAAGGCTTACGCTAAGTTTTTTGTTCCAAACGGGATTGATACATTGGTAGACAAGCCGATAACCTCACCATTGCACCCGAGCACTAAGCCAAAACAGGCTCGAAAAATATATAAAGATTATAAAGAACTTGCATTACTCGCAAAGAATCCGAGCCATGGCAGGCTGACCGTACAGGCGCAGCGCCGTTTCCATGTTGGCTACTTGTTTGTATACGATTTAATTAACAAAATCATCGCTGACTACAACGTGCCGATAACCTATCTAGATACTTACCACTGTGATGGTCTGTGGTCTATGCCTCCCGAATTTGTGTTTCGTGAAAACCATCCGTATAAATACGGTTATGGCAAACTGATGCATAGTGGGTATCACTTTGTTGATGTGGCGGCGTGGTTCCTTGACCTAAACAACCAGATTGTCAACAAGTGCCCTGATAACGCAGAAGTCGCCAATTATATGTTACGGCCAAGTGATTTTACATCTATAGTTGACGAAGATAATTATAAGCAATTCTTTGGTGAGCAAGTATTTTCCGACCACTTTAATACAAAGCACCAGATGGCCGCATACGGTGAAATTGACTCCAGCTCTGTATTGCGCATGAAGCGGGGCGATAAAACAGTAGCCCTTTGTAGCATCAACCTGTTGCAAAACGGATTCTCCCGGAGAAGCTGGCCAGATTTGCCACAAGATACTTACAAGTCAAACGGACGTATCAGACACGAGCGCTTAAGTGTTCAGGTCGGTCCGTTATTAAACGTTCAGATTCATAGTTACGAATCGTACGAGATAAAAGACAAGCATAAACACGCTCATGAGTTATTTGATACTGGTAATAACGAACATTTTGATATCTACATATATCGAAATTCTGACCTGATTGGTGGTAAGGCTTATGAGAAAATAGGCATTGAACAACTGTATAAGCATGAGGGCTCGATTGGCCATAACGAAGCGGCGCGCGAAAAGTGCTTGATGCAGTTTTTGAGCGGCTCAGCAGATATTTCCGATATAGCTGCCCATAACAGCACGAATCGACTACTGTCAAATCTCTATCTAGCTGCTTGCAACGACTTTAAGGGCCGACCAGCAATTAGCAAGTTCAAGCTTGGTATTTGACACCTTTCTGGATAGATTCAAGAGTTTTTGGAGTTAGAATAGACTCCTCTAGATCGGCTACGTTCCACCACTTTACTTCCACAGTGTCCTCTAGTGGTTTGGGTTCGCCACTGGTAATTTTGGCCAAAAAGATAATATATATTTTGGATTTATCATCGCTAACCCTGGCTGAACTATCTAGATAGCCAATAATTTCAACCGCGATACCCATCTCTTCTAGGGTTTCGCGTTTTAGGTTTTCCTCAAATGTATCCGGTCCAGTGATTGTTGTTTCAACTTTACCACCGGGAATACCCCATAGACCAGGAAAAACATCCTCGTCCATGCTTCTTTTACCGAGCAACACCTGACCTTGCTCATTAAGAATGACACAACTAATAATCACCTGGTGTTCAGTTTTCATCAGTTTAGTATAGCCTAAATGCCAAGCCCATCACCATTTAGTAAGTCTGGGTGTCTCCTAGCTATAGCGCCGACGACAGCTCGGTGTACGTGCTCGGCAGGTGGGACGCCGCTAATATTGACAACTTGATCACGTAAGTCATCAGGCATAAGGCCAAGTGCTAGCGGGTAGAGATGGGCGCAATTGACGATATTTCTAGCTCTAAACCTCAGCTTCGGGTCATCATCATCTAGACGTCTCAACAGAGCGCCGATCGGTGCATCGAATAGAAACAACGTGTCGGGCATGGCGTCTTGGAAGCTAAGCTCTGTTTCTGTATCGATAGCATTATTATCAACTGGCCTGCCGACAATTTCTGGTGCGAACGATGGAAGCTCAAATCCAGGAAGTTGCGGGTCCCTATATAGATCATCTAGATTAGAGTCGGTATCTAATTGCCCGCGTTCAAGTGGTATCATCATTCGTGATATAACAGAACGGTCGATTAGTATAGCTGCATGTTGCGAGCCCTGGTCTGTTGCCATGCTTGGCAGTACTTCTTGTTTTAGGTACCGCATTTCATGGGTCAGCCGGATCGATGCCGCTTGCCAGTGTTCGGGAGTTGCGTCGGGACCTCTTAAAGCATGAGTCATTGAATTCCACCACATAGAGTCAGGATGATCGCTTCCCCATTGGGCTTCTTTGGAGCCATCGCCACGGACTTGAAGATTAGGTACATTCATCGTATCCAAACGTTCAGACAGCATATCCATCTGTGTGCCCTTGCCTACTCTGTGGACACCTTCAAAACCTAAAGCTATAACAGTCGGAAACGATTCTGCTGACATATGCTTTAATTATAACACAAAAGCATAAACAATACAACTTTGACACGATATGGCCTTCACCACCATGAAAATTTAATAGATATCCTGAACCTACTAGTGACTAAGGTTGTACAGGTTGTCAATTAATCGAAATCTGCTGCGGTTGGAGTTTCAAAGTAAGTCTCATAACAAAAAAACGAGCCCATAAGGACTCGTCTTTTCTTGGCTCCGGGGACTGGATTCGAACCAGCGACCTAGTGGTTATGCTTATCCTGTGTTTTCACACAGGGACGGACTATCTTATCATCCCTTTCAGGATGTTGGGCGCTCTATGAGAGATTATTGTTAGGCTCACTCTCTAGTCTCTGAACCTTCCAGTTTCTATTAACCTAAAACTGGCTTGGCTGCGGATTACCATATCTTTCGACGTAGGCTTCCCGACAATTCACCCAATGTTCACTATTTGGTTTCCCAAATAGGCTGCTTGTAGCCTGCGTGAATCTCTCTATGACAGTTCGCACAAAGCAGTACGCATTTATCTGCTTCTGCTTTGTTCTTTTCAAAAGACCGTGAGGCCACTTGATGAAATACCAAAATCTTTTTGCGATGCATCCATATGGTGTAGGTCGAGCGCATCAATACACTCGCTGTAGCCACAGAGTATGCATCTACCGCCTTTGTGTTCTACAAGTAATTGTCTGACACGCTTGCGACGTTTGGTAACTGCTGCCTTGAGATATTCAGCGCGATCGGCGTATGTGCGACGTTCTGGCATACATAAAATTGTATACCAGTGCATATCGAACAGCCACCCGCTCTACCGCTGAGCTACCCCGGAATATAACTGTAAGGTGCGACTTCTTATTCCACCTTAGAAGTACGAAGGTAAAGTATAATGAAAGTCCTTTATAGCGTCAAACTGTTGCGCGGTGTTTCCTAAGGTTGTTGTAAGTCTTATTCTTGCGATCATGATAGTAAGGAATTAAGCTTGTTCCATGAATCTGCCAGATTCGTCACTTTTTGGAGGTGGGCTCACTCCTGCGACTGGCCTGCATGAGTTGTCTGTTCAAGTCGGAGAAAGTGCCGCTGCATTCGATTGGCGGGCACGTACCTACTACCCTTTCTCAAACGATATTGCTTATCAAACAGCCGAACTGCTTGACGGCGCGAGTATCTATGATCTAGCACCAGAAGCTATGCCTGTTGTAGCTACCTCAGCCGTTGGCTGGTGTCTCGACGCTGCCAAAAAGCCGGCGATGATGATCGGGCGGGAGCTATATGAACATCCGGCTCGCGATGCAGCCGACGTTATCCAGTTCGTAACTGAGGGTGCGATTAGGCATGTTCAAACTCTATGGCACGATCCAACTACAATTAGCGGCCCAATAGAGCTCCAACATCGATTGGTGGCACGTTCTTCGGCGCGGTTAGCTACCGCCTTAACTTTAACTGTGTTGGATGAAGTAGTTGACGACCTGCCGACAGTAAAACCTCCCAAACTTGCCAATAAGCTTTCGGCAATTGGAAATCTTCATGCCCATTTGTGTGAAATTGCCGAAGGCGCGCGGCCAGATGTCGATCAAGTAACAGATGATTTAAACTGTCTGAGACTGTCCACGGCCAACGGCTTTTCACCTGAAGACAGAGGTCGATACGAGGTATATGTTGGTTTACTCGAACCAGTAATCGACATGACCAGCCGGGTAAGAGACGACAGGTGGAGGAGTTTTGATTTTCTGACAACCACGGCTGACTTTAGCCGAGCGGCAACAGACAGACTATTTGGCTTTGTGCATCGACTTGATGAGGATGAATCGGCACAGATATTGCGCGATCCGTGCCTGACATCTCAGGCAGCAGGTCACATATGTGAGCAAGCAATTGGAGATATGTCATGTCTTTTTCTAGATTCTGTCCCGGAAATCGACAGCATCATCAATACAGGTCGGATAGATTACAGAATCACAGCAGCCGAAGCGCAGCATGAGCGTGCACTGTACGAAGTTCCTCCTAATACCGACGAATATGTTTCAAAAAGCGAAGTGCTGCATGCATATTTACCGGAAGTCCGGAAGATAGGAATTATGAAAGGTGGGTTGTTCGCCTACCATCACGAAGCAGCAGTAGTCGCTGCAACTTTGCTTGATAGTTATTATCAGGCATCGACTACTGATAGGACAGTGTTCCCCGATTTTAATGACATGATGATCGAGATTGCTCGACAAACAGGTCTACTTGTGGCGACAGAACAAGGTGCTGCAGTGGCTGAATTGTCGAGAGCACAGCGAGCTGCCACGCTCGACGGGTTGCATAAATTGTATGCCGCACAAGTAGAAAGACAATCAACACTACAGGCCAACTGTTTTGGTGCGGACACCGCAGTATTCTTTACTAAACGAGGGGCTAGTCAGAAGGTTGCAAATCATATTTGTGAGGCATGTCCTGAAGATAAGTATGCAGACTGTTTTGAGCAAGGATTATCTGTAAAATTTGGCGTTTGGGCGGGACAGTCCGAGAAAGCTAGGCGACGTATTCGCAAGCAGCGACAACTACCGGAACCAGAACTACAAGACTTCACGAGTATCCTGCAGCCAGCAAGCGTTGCCAATGATTTTGAATTGGTCGCATTGCCCTTAGAAGCAGACGACGGTGCGTACGATCTTGATCAGCTAGACGACCAATTTAAAGGCTACCTGGACCAGTTTACCGGTAAAGCCGTTTAAAAGTAGGCATTGCCTGAAATAAAAATGAACATAGTTAAAAGTGCCCATGCTTATGGTAAAATCTAAGGTGAAAACGGATAAGTTTGAGGGGATATTATTCGGCTAGGCATGAGCAATCATCATTTGTCGAGTTTGAGCCACGCTTTTAGGCGTGATTTACGACGTATCGGAGTTCGGCTGAGACGTATTCTTTCTTTGTCACGTAGACATATCAAGCCAATGCTAAAGATGTATCACCATATGGCTAAGCAGATGACGGTGTTCGCAGCAAAGCAAACGAAACAGTTTGTAAAGTTCTATGCCCGCTTTAGTAAGCAGCTGGCCAAACGACTCCATCATCACCTGGCTAAGCGTCCCCATGGATTTATGCTGACTAAATGGCGATGGTATGCCCGTTGGCACAGTTGGAAATACCATGCCTATGCCCATGGCGCTGTTTTGGCGATGTATGTTGTGGTTGTGTTAAGCGTCGTTATTGGTGCGTACAGGACCATGGTGCTAGCCTACGACTTGACTGACACTTGGGACTTTACAACGGCCAGCAATTACACCATTGACAACGGCCTCGAGACGAGCGGCGGCAGTGTGCGATTAAAAGCTCAAAATTACGCGACTGATGCAAACACCGCAGCACTATATCATCTCGATGAATCGCTGGGTACGACTGTGGACGATGCATCGGTAAATGCCAATGACGGCACCACCAGCGGTTCGCCGACTTTTGTAACTGGCAACTTAAATAACGGCCTTGACCTTGATGGCACTGATGACTTGATTAGCGTGCCGGACAGTTCGTCACTTTCATTTACGCAATCGCACACGCTTGAGGCTTGGACGAAGCTCGATAGCAGTTTTAGTGCTGGCAGTCATGCCCAGCGCCAAGGTATTTTTGATAAGGGTGACTACCAGCTGTATTACGACAACGAGACAGGGCGGCTCAGCTATGAGATTGCCAATGCAAGCGCAACAACCTGGACACAGGAAGCGGGTAATGACATAAAGAACAGCTGGGACTTGAACGGGAACCCAAATATTGAGGCGCAAACCGTCATGGGCACTAATCTGTACGCTGGTACCGGTAACGCTACGAATGATGCCGAAGTGTGGCGTTGGAATGGCACCAGCTGGACCCAGATAGGCGGCGATGGATTAAATGATAGCTGGCTCACGAACACTTACGAGAGTGTGCATTCACTCGCAAACGACGGCACGAACGTCTATGTAGGCGTTGGCACGGGTACTGGCGATGCTGAAGTTTGGTCATGGAACGGCACTACCTGGACCAAAATTGGTGGCGACGCGCTCAATAGTAGCTGGGCAATAAATACCTATGAAGGTGTCTATTCCCTGCGCCATTTTGGCGGCAACTTGTATGCAGGCATAGGTAACGGAGCGAATGATGCCGAAGTTTGGCGCTGGAATGGCACTAGTTGGACGAAGATTGGTGGCGATAGCCTAAACAGTGGTTGGACGACTAACTATGAGTATGTGTATTCGCTGGCTGATGATGGCACAAATCTTTATGCCGGCTTAGGTCTGACGGCTGGCGAGGCTGAAGTCTGGCGCTGGAATGGCACCGCTTGGACCAAAATTGGCGGTGATACCGTCAACTCGAGCTGGGATAGTGCAAGCTTTGAAGTAGTGCTTAGTATGACCTTCGCGGGTGGAAATCTATATGCTGGTCTTGGAACAACTGCAGACGATGCTGAGGTCTGGTCATGGAACGGCACTGCCTGGACCAAAATTGGCGGTGATAGTTTGAATAGTGGCTGGACAACCGGTTATGAAGGAGTGTATGGCCTTGTGAGTGATGGCACCACAATCTACGCTGGCCTGGGTGCCACAGCTGGTGATAACGAATTATGGTCATGGAACGGCACTGCCTGGACCAAAATTGGCGGTGACGCGCTGAACAGTAGCTTTACAAATACGCACACGCTAGTGAGCTCTTTGGCATATGGCAACAGCACCTTATACGTTGGTCTAAACTCAGCAAGCGCTACCCTGTCGGCACAAGTCTGGTCTTATAGTGCGAGCACCTGGGCCAGAATTGGCGGCGACAACATCAACTTTAGCTGGGGCTCCCGAGGCTTGAGCGGAGTTAATGTGATGACCGTTTCAGGCGACAAGCTGTATGCGGGAACAGGTATTGCGACTGCGGGTACGGCACTGGTCTGGGAATATGATGGCTCTACCTGGAATTTGATTGGTGGTCAAGGTGTTAATAGTAGCTGGGCGGCCTATACGTACGAGACAATCACAACCATGATTAGCCTGGGCGGTAACTTATATGTTGGCCTTGGCACAACGGCTAATGATGCTGAAGTCTGGCGCTGGAATGGCACGACGTGGACGCAAATTGGTGGCGACAGTCTTAATAGCGGTTGGACGACTAATTATGAAGAAGTTACCGCCATGGCCATATATAACTCTCAGCTCGTTATCGGACTAGGAAATAGTGCCAACGATGCCGAAGTCTGGCAATGGAATGGTGCTGCCTGGACCAAAATTGGCGGCGATAGCTTAAATAGCGGCTGGACCACAAACTTTGAGCGCGTGGCAGCTATGGCAAACTACAATGGCCAGTTGTACGCCGGACTTGGTTCTAGCGCTGGAGATGCCGAAGTGTGGCGTTGGAATGGCACTAGTTGGGCGCGTGTGGGCGGCGATGCGGTCAATTCAAGCTGGGATGCTATTAACTACGAGCATGTTGACGCAATGATTGTCTATAACGGTCGTTTGTACGCTGGCCTTGGGACAAGCACTGGCGATGCGCAAGTTTGGGAATATAACGGCACGGCCTGGACCAAAATGGGCGGTGATGATCTGAACGATAGCTGGACTGTTGCGTTGTATGAGCGGGTGAGGACTTTGGTAGTCTATAACGGCGATTTGTATGCAGGGTTGGGCAATACTGCAGGAGATGGTGAGGTTTGGAAGTACAACGGCACAACCTGGTCGGTTGTTGCTGGTGATAGCCTAAACTCAAGCTGGACGAACGCTATTGAGGAAGTCCTGAGCTTTAGCCCATACAAAGGAAAACTCTACGCAGGTACAGGTAACTCTGCTAACGCCGACGGCATGGTCTGGTCGTTTGGCAATAACGGCTTTTTGCAGTCATCTCAAACCACGTTTGATACAAACTGGCATCATGTTGCGGCTACGTATGATGGCGCGTCAATGAAATTATTTGTTGATGGCACGCAAGTCGCCACAACGTCAGTGTCGATGTTTATTCCAGATACGACACACAATTTACTCATTGGTGCTACGCAGGCTGGGCGTGAATCGGGTAAACCGTCAGGACACTTCCAGGGACTACTGGATGAATTACGCATAAGTAATATCGCGCGCTCTAGTTTTACGACCAAACCCTACAGCGAAACAGCTCAAGCCATTACCCTCAACACTCCTGTGCATGTCAGTGGCATATGGCACTGGGATGATTTTATTACCAACGAAACACCCAATGGCGGTACGGTGAGTTACCGATTATCTGATGACGGCGGTCTATCATGGAAGTACTGGAACGGCAGTGCCTGGGTATTGTCCAGTTCGACGGCCCAGACAAGTACCGCTGCCCAGATTGATACGAATATTCTGACCTTCCCGGCAACATTCAGCGGAATTGTGTGGCAAGCCGTACTAGATGGTGACGGTAACCAGCGTGTGCAGCTCAACGAGGTCGAGCTCAATTCTACTTCTGATGTTGCGGCGCCTGCTACGAATGCAAGTAGTATCACGGCGCTGAAAGCCAGTGGTGGCTCTGCACTGAGCGCTGATGCGTGGACCAATGGGTCGTCACCCTATTTTGATTGGACGGCTGGCACCGACACCGAATCGGGTATCAAAGGCTACTGTTTGTATCTTGGATCGGATGTTGGTGGTGACCCGGTATCAACCAAGGGGCTATTAGGCGTTAGTCCAGTTACCACCGGCGGAAATTGCCAGTTTATAGTTGGGACGAGCGAGATTGATCTGTCTACCGCTGGTTACATGGGCTCTCCCCTCGTCACCAGCAGTTCACGGTATTATCTTCGAATAAAAGCCATCGATAATGCCGGTAACGTGATTGGTTCAGCCGCGAGTTTTTCATTCTTTTTTGATAACACTGCCCCAACAAATCCAGGTTTCGTTACGTCACCATCGGGCTTCATTAATACCAAAGCTGTCACTCTCACCTGGCCGACGAGCGGCGGTAGTGCAGCTAGTGATGGGCATTCAGGACTGGCTGGCCTGCAATATAGAGTCAACAACACCACTTGGTATGGTGATGCCCATACCGGAACTGGCGACATTAACGATCTACTATCCAATGATGGCAGCTACTCAACCGCCGATCCGCCAGATTATGACAATCTGAGTGATGGTATCAACACGATTTACTTTAGAACCTGGGACCAGGCAGGTAATGTGACAAGTTCGTTTGTTACAGCTACCGTCAAGATAAACACTGCGGGTACGCCAAGCGAACCGCAAAACGTTCAGGCCACACCGGGAACAAATACGGTTAATGCCTTTACCTTCAGCTGGGACGATCCATCATCATTTGTCGGTGACGCGAACAACTTGACCTACTGTTACACCATTAATGCTCTGCCAAATAGCACCAACTGCACCTTTACGCCTGCAGGTGCGAATAGTCTGGGAACCGGGGCTTATGCAACTTTTCCTGGAGTAAACACGTTTTATATTGTTGCTCGTGATGAAGCAAATAATATTAACTACGCGACATTCTCGAGTGTGAATTTTACGGCGAATACCACTGCGCCAGGGATTCCCTTGAACGTTGATATTGTTGACGTTTCAATTAAGTCTACGAATAATTGGCGACTCGCCCTAACATGGGATCCGCCGACAAGTGTTGGCTCAGGTGTTGCCTCGTATCGGGTATTTCGCTCGACGGATAACAGCAACTTTAGTCTCGTTGGGAGCAGTAGCAGTACGACCTATATTGATGCCGGATTGTCGCCAATAACTTACTACTATCGGGTTGCTGCTTGTGATAATACTAACAATTGTGGTGCCAATAGTAGCGTGGTTTCGTTGCTGCCGACCGGAAGGTTTACGTCCCCCGCTTCGTTGGTATCTGATCCATTGGTGCTGAATCTGACAACCAGACGTGCAACGGTTCGTTGGAGTACCGACCGTGCCAGTGATTCCAAGATTGCCATAGGCACAACCAGTGGCTCGTATGGACCATCAGAGATTGGCAACAGTGACCAGGTGAGCGCCCATGAGATCAATCTCGATAACCTGTCAGCGGGCACAACCTACTACTTTGTGGCCAAGTGGACGGATGAAGACGGCAACACCGGACAGAGCCCGGAACAAAGTTTTACCACCTCACCTGCCCCGACCGTTAAGGAGATTCAGCCAACAAAAGTCAGCCTTAGCGGTACGACCATTCAATTTACCTCAAAAGACTCTACCAGCGTGAAGATTTACTATGGTCCGTCAGAAAGTTTTGGCGGTGTTAAAACTTTGAACACCTCTATTTCTGAATCAAGTTATGTCTTTGACCTTTCCGGTTTAGCAGATGGCACAAAGTACTATTTCCGCCTGAGTGCGTTTGATTCTGAAGGCGGTGAGTACCAGGGCAATATTTTCTCGTTCTCGACTCCCCCGCGTCCCAAGATTACAAATCTGCGATTCCAGCCAATTGATGGCGAGCCGACTAGTACCCAAAAAGTTACCTGGCAGACCAATGTACCGTCATCAACCATCGTAAGTTACGGTAAAAACAACACCGTGGGAACAGAGACTCAGGACTCACAGCTGGTAACCGAACACGAAATTATAATTCGGGATCTGGAAGATGACAGCGACTACTATCTCATGGCCCAAAGCCGAGATGCCGACGGTAATCTGGCTGTCTCGGATCGACAACAGTTCCGCACAGCACTGGATACGCGACCGCCAAAGATCACTAATATCTCCATTGAAACCGCTATTCGTGGGACCGGGGCAGAAGCTCGTGGACAGGTAATCGTGTCGTGGACGACAGACGAACCAGCCTCCAGTCAAATTGAGTACACAGAAGGCTCCGATGCAGTTACCTATAACAATAAGACCGCAGAGGATGCTGAGCTATCGCTAGAACACATTGTCATTGTCTCTGACCTGCCGACATCCAGAGTATATAGCCTGCGTCCGGTTTCACGTGATCGATCCCTAAATGCCGGCTTTGGTGATACACAGTCTGCGATTATTGGCAGGGCTTCCGACAGCGTCTTAACTATCATTCTCAACACACTTAAAAACGTTTTTGGACTTTAGTATGTCGGATTCACAAACGCCCACAAAAAAACAAGTCAAACCGTCAATCATTGAAGCCACAGCTATCTCACAGTCATTTGGCGAAGAAGGTGTGCGTTTTATGGCACTACAAGAAGTTAGTTTCAAGATTTTGCATAATTCCTTCACTGTTGTTTATGGGCCGAGCGGTTCGGGTAAATCGACGCTGCTAAATATCCTGACTGGCTTACAGCCACCGACAACCGGCAAGATTGTATACAACAACCAAAACATCTACGAGCTCGATTCTGACAGCCTGGCACAGTTCCGTGCGAGTCGGATTGGTATCATCTACCAGCAAAATTACTGGGTCAAGAGTTTGAGCGTGGTTGAGAATGTTGCATTACCGCTTTTCTTCCGTGGGTATAATCGGACACTCGCAAAGGAGCTGGCGCTTATAGCCCTGGAACGAGTTCGTATGCAGGATTATGCTACAAAAAACCCAACCCTATTGTCTGGTGGTGAGCAGCAGCGTGTGGCAGTGGCGAGAGCCTTGGTGAATGACCCAATGATTATTATTGCTGATGAGCCAACCGGTTCGCTGGATTCTAAGAACGGCGATTTAATTATGGATCTGCTGCATAAAGCTCAAACTGACTCGATGCGGACGATCATTCTTGTGACACACAATATGGAGTACCTGCCATTAGCAGATCATTTGCTCCACATCCAAGACGGCAAGGTGCAAGAACTACAGGCTGCCAGTATTCGTGCAACTGTCGATGGTTTGATGACTGATATGAAGCAACGCATCGATCGACTATCGGTCATGAACCAACGTAAGGATCACGCATGAAACTAAGATTTCCCCGCTTACCTGCTAAACTCCAGCGCAACAAGGATTCAATCGCCACTGTTACCGTCTTGTATCTGGCCTGGAAGAATCTCACGACCAAGAAGTTACGAACATTCTTGACAATTTTTGGCATCATTATCGGTATTGGCGCAATATTCTTCCTGCTGTCCTTTGGTCTTGGACTGCAGCATATCGTCACTGAAGAAGTGATTGGCAATCAGTCAATTAAATCTATAGATATCACGTCGCCAAATTCCAAAATTCTTGCGTTGAATCAAGAGACCTTTGATCGAATCGGCAAACTACCGCACGTCGATCGTATGGGCCGCTCTTTCTCGTATCCAGGCAGCCTAAGTTATTCCGGAAGTGAGACCGACACCATAGTGTATGGCGTTGATCCAGTCTATCAAGAATTATCCAATCTGACCGTCATTAAAGGCCGTCAGATCGCTTCCGAGGACAGTCGAGTGGCTTACTTGAATACGGCGCTACTGCAGTCTCTAGGCATCGAAAACGTTGAATCAGTACTTGATCAGCAGATTCGGCTTTTGGTGCCTCTCGCCGCTGGCGCTGAACCTATCGCCGAGGATCTTACGGTTATTGGCATTATCGATACGGGCTCAGGCGGAGAAATTTTTGTGCCCAACCACCTCTTCGAGAGTGCTGGGCAAACATCGTACAAACAGTTCAAGTTAATTGCCGATGACACTAACAATATTACGGACCTGCGTAAACAAATAGAGAGCCTTGGTTTTTTGACAACTTCACCAGTAGATACGATTGACCAGATCAATCAAATTTTCCGGTTTTTCAACATAATCCTGGTAAGCTTTGGCGCAATTGGTATGATTGTTGCCGTACTTGGTATGTTCAATACGTTGACTATCTCCCTGCTTGAAAGAACCCGTGAAATCGGCCTCATGATTGCCCTTGGCGGTCGTCAATTTGATATGAAACGACTATTTATCATTGAGGCGGTCATGTTGTCCGTTGCCGGCGCTGTTATCGGTATGATATTGGCCACGATCAATGGTGAAGTTATTAACATTATTATGAATCGATTAGCGCGATCACGTGGCGTACTCGAAACATTCGATCTATTTGCAACCCCATATTGGCTTGTCATGGGCATTCTGGCTTTTATGGTCATGGTCGGACTAGCGGTGGCGTTCTTCCCGGCACGCCGAGCACAACGCATTAATCCTATCGATGCACTGCGTCGTGAATAGGCGCTATTTGTTGCCTACCGAACAACTCGCTGGGCATCTCGTAGCGCATCTCGTTTTTTAAGCGTCTGCCGTTTGTCGTACTGCTTCTTGCCTCTACCTGCCGCCACGCGCAGCTTGATAAATCTACCTTTGGTCAAAATGTCGAGTGGTACTAGCGTTCTTCCCTGTTGTTTTGCGGCAATAAACGATTCAATTTCGCGTTGTTTGGCAAGGAGCTTGCGCGTTCGTGTGGTATCTTCAAGCGGTATGCCATTGGTGCCATGAATAGTTGCGCCAAGCAGCCATAACTCGCCGTCTTTAACGGTTACGTAAGATCCGGTCAGATTGCCGTGCCCCATGCGCAATAGCTTTGTCTCAGCGCCAGTTAGCTGTATACCCAACACCAAAGAATCGTCGAGCTCATAGTCATGTCTGGCTCGCCGATTGCTGATGATTTTATCGGTAGGACGCTTTTTCTTGCCCATATCTGTTTATTGTACCAGAATGTAAGCATAAGTATAGACCAGTAAGGTAAAATGTTATATAATAATTAACTAATGAGCACGGCTTCTCGTCTAGAAAGGTTCGGATTATTTAGTGATGATCTTATAGGCCGTGTGTCTGAGATTGCTGAACAGCAGGCACGAAATGATTACCGGGATTTTTTGGTTGAGCAAGGTGTAGGGTCGCCAATAATGCTCGCAACTGCCAGTGGCAAACTGGCCAGTCTCGTTGACATTGTGCCTACATGTGATTATGACAATAGCCGTGCTAGGGTAATGCATGCACCACACGGCAACCCTCTTGACACAAACACCCTGTACCAGGCAGCGACAGTGTTTGCCGTTGATCCGACAGTACGTATGATAGTTACGGCCAATCCAAGCTCACATCGATACCCAGGCAATCACCTGACAGTGAGTGAACGCCGTGATGTGTCACGAGGTGATGTTACCGCCACAATACTTCCGGTTTTGGACTACATGGGCCAGCAAGGCATTCATACAAGTGATCAAATTGGATATTCATGGGGTGTGAAAAAAGCTACGTCAACTGCCATAAATGCTGCAGAGACCAATCACACTGTCCATAGTATGGTTCACATTGAGCCTGTTCATGTCATTGACAGGGGGATGCTTGCCCTTGGAAGGGCTTTCAGCGCATCGAATTCGGGGCTGCAAGGTTATATTGAAGATGCCGACTGCCCCGCATTCATGGAAGCGCGTAAAGACGGCATAAGTGCATTAGACTTTTATCAAGGAGTGTTGTCGCCTAGTGGTGTGGCTATAGCTCGTTCAATGCGACATGGTACATACGAAGATGAGGTCCGTGCTGCCCTAACAAAACAATCTGGGTCAAGGGTATTTGCGGCTGTTGGCGATGCTAGCGAATTAGTCCCTACAAGACCATTCGTGGAAGCGCTGTCTAATCTAGAAGCAGACTTCAATGAAGATACTGCCCACCGTGTTAGCGGCATTGTGTTGCCAAATGAAAGACATTCTTTAGCCAACGATATTTATCTACAAGCAGCACTCGTGCACCATGGTTTGCGAGCTTAGTCAGCGTTTTTGAATTCGTTGCGGGCGACGTCCCACAGGCTGGGGTCGTCATGGTGAACCATTCGCCAATACCACCATTCCACACCCCAAAGGTCGATGGTTCTCATGCCACTGGCACGGCCGTATTCAAACCTGTCTTTTAGCCGCTGGGCATTGAGCGATTTATTCTGCTCTTCTAGTGGTGCGGTCAGCATGTTGTAACCCTCTGGCAGCCAGGATTCGGCCTGCAGCTCATGAATGATCATATCCTTGCCGGTTAAAAGCTCACCTGCTCCTGCCAAAAAGCCATAAAACCAAGCTGGGAATGGATACTCAAAGTACCTTTTGGTAATCGTCTTATCCCAGACTCGCTTGTAGACTGATACGGCAAACTCATCAGGTCGAGGCTGGCCAATTGGCAGGCCAACGGCATTATTACTGCGGCTAATAATCAGCTTAGTGTCGGGATCAAGCTGCCTGACAAGATTGTATTCATCAATTAAGCGCTCTCGGTCAAAGTCTTGACATTCACCGAATACACTCAAGAAAAATTCATTCTCAAGCTGGTAGCTATCGAGCGCTGGATGATCTTTGTACCTTTCAATCACGGCCGTCATAAATTCTTTGAGCTGCGGATACCACACATCACGCGGCTCGGTTTTGAGCCGTTCGGGCATATGACATTCTGGCCACCGCGGCTGGCGCAGACCAATTGCCAGGCTGACCTTTGCATTTACCTTATCGGCTTTCTCAAACTGCCAGTCAAGCTCTGAGAAATCATATGTTCCAGGGTTGGCTTCTATGACTTCCCAGTAGCTGACCAAACGGAAACGCCTTACTCCCAGGTCGTTAATAATGGCGTCCATAGTTTCTTGGGGGTCGAGGCCGAAGTAGCGCGCATAACTTGGGATAAAGGTGACGCCGTAGTTTAAGGGCTTGTCGCGGTTATGCCAGATATACCATTGGGCTATCCCATACATTGATCCGGTCGCAATCAATACCAACGCAATAATGCTAAGCATGATCCGGCGTAGCCAACGGTTTTTGGGCAGCTTTGATACCGCATGCCCGCGAGCCTTGGCGGCGTGGTGCTTCACATGGTGTTTGACGCGGTGAACTTTGGAGCTAGATGACTTTTTCTGTTTCTTTGGCATTGCCTGTTATCCTATGATAAGCAACATGTCTATAAAAGCATTAACGGTATCTATAGTTATACCAGTTTACAACGAAGAACACCATATCGATGGGTGTTTGCAGGCGATTGCCGCCCAGACTGTTATGCCCGATGAAGTTATTGTGGTTGATAATAATTGCACCGACAAGACTATAGAAAAAGCTCGCAAGTTTCCATTCGTCAAAATTGTTCGAGAGACTAGACAAGGGCATGCACCGGCTCGGAACGCTGGTTTTGACGCTGCCACCAGTGAGATTATTGGTCGAATCGATGCCGAAAGTCTTATTGCGAAAAATTGGGTGGAACGGCTTAAGTTTAGCTTCTCGGACGACTCAATGGCGGCGGTTACCGGTTTGGGTCAGACAGATTTTATGCCAAGGCTCCATTTTGCACATGCCCGGTCAACTTTGGCCTGCCGCGGGTATTATTGGAACGTTCACGCCTACTTTAATACCATTACTACCTGGGGAGCCAATATGGCCGTCCGGCAAAATTGGTGGCAGAGAGTGCGAAAAGATGTGCAGTCAGATGACAAACTTGTGCACGAAGACCAAGACGTTGCGCTGTTAATTGCCGGCGAGGGTGGCATCGTTAAACAAGATAATCAGCTGCTGATTACCACCAAAGGCCAAACCTATCTGTATTTTCCAAAAATTCTGCACTATTTGCGGCTTCTGTACACCACCAAACAGCATCACAAGCACCTCGGGACATTTGATAAACCAACCTTTCAGCGGCTTGGGTTTTTCCATACCCTACCTGGATGGCTGGCAGGTTTTGTCCCGGGCATATTGTTCTTTTTAACTGGTCTTTTGTTCTGGCCGCTAGATGCGATAATGATAGAGCGTATAGGGAGTAAAAAATGGCTACATTAAAGGTATCGGTAGTAATTCCTGCGTACAACGAAGCGACCTACATTGACCGCTTGTTAGACGGTTTAGCGAATCAGGATTTTGATGCGTTTGAAGTGATTGTGTCCGATGCCGAGTCGAAAGATGGTACCGATGACGTCGTGCGGCAGTTTTCAAAGAAGCTGAATGTGACATTGCTAACTTCCCCGCCCAAAGGCCCGGCTCATGGCCGTAATGTCGGGGCTGCAGCTGCGAAGGGTGAATGGCTACTCTTTTTGGACGCTGATGACGATATCAGCGACCCATTGTTTATGCAAAAACTTGTCAGTGAGGCTGAAGCGAACGGCTGGAACACGGCTTCCGCTACAGTGAAGACGATTGATGGCAACCTGGTTGAGCGGTTTGGTAACTGGGTAAATTATCGCTATGTTCGGCTGCTCGCTCGAAGTAAGCACCCCGTTGCCGCTGGCTGGTGCATCTTGACCCGGCGTGACGTTTTTGAGTCCAACGGCGGTTTTAATGAAAAAATCCATTTTGGCGAGGATTATGACTATGTCTCACGGGTGGCCAAAGGCAAGTTCGGCTTTGTTACCAGCACCTGCTATTACATAGACTTACGCCGCTCGCGAGAGGAAGGCTGGCGTTTTGCGGTCAAAGGCGTGGCCAACGAAATTTACCGGCATAGCCACGGTTATAATCTCGAAAACAACCCAAATACTTACGAATTCGGCAAACACAAACCAAGGGGCTAAAAAGTGGGTTATCTTCGTCGTCTCGTTAAACATCGCCGCGTCGTCCAGTTTTTTGAATTCCTGGTTGGTGGCAGTGTTTATTTTTGGGTAGGACTCGGAGTCTTTTCAATCCTGTATCATGTGTTCGACCAAGGTTGGCTATTTGCCAAGATCTGCGCCGACATTATCGGCCTGACACTCAGTTTTCTTATCCAGCGATACTGGGCATTTTATGACAAGCGATTAGCCGGCCAGGATTTGCCAGTGATCATAAAGTTCTATTTTATTAATGGTATCGATTTTATCTTTGATTACGGCATTGTAGCCCTGGTTGTTAGCGCTGGCATTACCCCATACGTTGGTTTTGTTATTTCGGCAGCTTATACCACCGTCTGGGATTATTTCTGGTATCGATTCTGGGTATTTAAGCCGACGAAAAGGAGTTAGCCCATGCGGATAGGTTTGTTCACGGACTATTTTCTACCTCATACCGGCGGAACTGAAACATCTGTCTATCATCAATACCGAGCCCTGGTGAATGAAGGCCATGAAGTTTTTGTTATAACCCCTCCCGCAAAGGGGTCTCAGCATCAGACAGTCAAAGATGAGAATCTTATTCAAATACCGAATCGTGGTATAAATTTTCGAAGACATGGCCTAGACATATTGATCTATAACCCAAAAGCTTTAGATCAAGTCAAAAAATTGAACCTTGATGTTATTCACACACAGACGGAGTTTGGGATTGGTATACTTGCGCGAAAGTTCGCTTGGAGCGTTGATAAACCGATGATTTATACCGGCCACACCTTTTATCCTCAATTCCTGTCAGGCAAGTTTTCGGACAAAATAGCATCGGTGGTACCGCTACTAATGCAGAAAGCAAAACTTGGTTCTGCGGTTCATTTACGTCTCAAGAATATGTCGAAAGATTTTGAAGGAATAGCATCCAAAACAAAGGAAGAGCAGTTTGTGCTCAAGTATTGGTTGAATTATGCAAACCTGGCAGATCACATAATAGCTCCCTCCAAAAGAATGCAGGATTTTATGGAGTACTACTTGCCGCGGAAGCATATTAGCTTCATTCCAAACCCTTTTGAAGGAGCAAAAGTTCTTCCAAAGCCCGTAGCCATAACAGATAGAGGAGGCAAAATTAAAATTGTTTGGGCTGGTCGTGTTACTGCTGAAAAACGACCGGACGTGTTTATCAAAAGCCTGTTGAAGCTCGACTCGCAGCTCAAGAATAAAATCCGAGTTGATGTTTTTGGTGAAGGCGATATGTTGCCAACTTTAAAGAACGAGGTTCACAAGTCTAACTGGGCACAGACTATTCATTTCCATGGCAATGTAGATAACCTTGTCGTCCAAGCTTCATTTAAGTGTTCCGACTTACTGGTTATTTCATCGCATGGATTTGATAATCAACCAATGGTTATTCTGGAGGCATTAAGTGCAGGGCTCGGCATTGTTTATTGTGATTCTGGTCTAAAAGAAGGTTTAAACCGACACAATTCTGAGTTGATAGGGCCCGATCCAGCTGATTTTGCCAGAATACTGTCAAAACTGATCAATGACAGACGAAGAGTTGATACTATGAAAATGTCTTCTAAAAGTTTGGCTGACGATTTTTCCTACGAAAAATTTAACAGTCATTACAGTAAGATACTAAAAAGCTTGGCCTAACAAGCTTCTAAAAAGTCACTCACCATATCTACGGTGTTTAAGAATTAGGTAACCCATTAGCAAGAGTATAATTAATGTTTAGGAGGTAGTAAGATTATGTTTTCAGATAGTAGAGTTTTTGCAACGGTTGCGGTGAGCGACATTACCAAAGGTAAGGAGTTCTACGGCACGAAACTGGGCCTACAACAAGTGGATGAAAACCCTGGTGGTGTAACTTATGAAAGTGGCGGTGGGCGGTTGTTTATCTACCAGTCACCGACTGCTGGCAGCGGACAGGCTACCTGTGCAGCTTGGGAAGTCTCAAATATATCGGAAGTAGTGCAGGAACTAGTCGCCAAAGGAATTACATTCGAGCATTATGATTTTCCTGGCGGAACAAGAGACGGCGATATTCACATTATGGGTCCGATGAAGGCCGCTTGGTTCAAAGATCCGGATGGCAACATCTTAAGTGTGGCCGGCTAGTTAGCGTTATCTGAAGTATAGCCACCAAACTCGTTGACGGTAGGCGTGCAGTCGCGCCACAGCCCTCTTGATTGTTCGCGGGCTTCTCTCTCGAGTGCGGCAAATTCGTCTGACTTACTAAACGGGAACCCAAGGTACGCAAAGCCATACCCTTGTTTGATAATTTCGGCGTTCACGAGTTGTCCGTCAGGTAAATACACATACCGGAGTAGTCGGTTATAGCGGTCCCGATTGGTATTGAGCGGGTCGGCCTCAAGGCGAATCCGATTGCTGCCAATTAAAGATCTGGTAAAATTCGACGCTGCTTTACCAAAACATTGCACCGTTTTGCGCGGGTCGTGGACTTCAGGCGTATCTACTCCAATAAATCTGATCGTTTCGTCGGTCCCATTCATATCAACTGTCACCGTATCACCATCCGAAAAATCAACGACCTGATACAATCCAGGCTGATTCGCTTCGGTAGCAGTTTGAAACCTATGTAACCAACCCGCTTGTTGCGCGTAAGCCACCACAAGCCCAATAACCAGAACAATCAGTTTTCGCTGCCGCCGCCGGGTCAGAAACCTCGCCATGGCAATAAGTATAGAACCGTGGCTATTGATCTAAAAATGCTTAGTGCTTAAATGTGTCTACTCGTCTTCCAATTGCTGTTTCTGTCTAACCATCTCGATAACAAAATCTTCAACAGTCCTATAGACCCGTTTGGCCACAGCCGTTGCTTCAAACATAGAAGCAAGGCCAACTTCTAACCAGCCGTCATTGTTAAGCCCGTCGTCGGCAACTAAGCCATTGATTTGTTCTGCAGCCATAAATGCCAGTGCGTCCATGTATTTGTCTGACGCAGCATCAAGTTTTGGCTCGCAATTAGCAACGTCATCTGTAAGTGGATCGGCAAATGACTCAAGCGTGTCATACCACAACGAGGCGGCTTCACGTAAGCTCAGATTAAATATATAAGGATCTGGCTCGTAATCCGAGTCCATAAAGTCCTGCAAGTCTCTAGTTTGTGACTCTAAAGCAAGCATCTCCAGTTGCGTAAATCCACCTGAATCAAGATGGGTGCGGTAAGCATCGTTAAATCGCTTCAATGCATCATCCGGGTCACTGTCGGTGTATTCGGTCACATACTCAAGGGCATGTCGTGCTTCAAAAGCTTCTTGAAGTTTTTTGGCAGTGGACACATCGGCGGCATCATCTGGAAATACTGAAGCAAGAAGCGCCGAATCCAAGTCAACGAGTTCCCCGGCAATTGACCAATTACCTGGGTGGGGGTACTTATGATAGGCGCCTGTGTTATGAAACCTTGCCAGATTCTGCCCCATGATACTTGGTAGGGCTGTCGTAAGATACGTCTCGCGATCACGAGGTTTGGTTGGGTCGAGATCATTTACAATTTCACCGGCTACAAAAGTGTGCAGATCCCGTTGCTGCAGCGCTTCGATGCTCTTAGTAAGTCTCTTCGTTAAATCGCCGCGTTTCGCAAGTAGCGGTATATCTGCTACTCGAATATTTGTAAGCATCGCTCGATACATAACCCCAAATTGCATGCCGAGTAGTCCTTGTGCGACTGCTCCTGCCTTGCCAACACCCTCAACACGAGCCGGCTCAACACGTTGATAGGCTCGTTGCATTTCAACGTAAGCATCATAAACCATGTACTTGAATTCGAGCAGCCCAACATCGCCTTCGCCATCTGGGAATTTTTTGGGCCGTGCATGATATAGCGGCCATTCTACAAGCACACCTTGGCCACGTAATTCTCTGCTCACATCACGACATCTGGTGAAAGTTGATGAATCAAGCATCCCGTGCACTCTCACACTGCTTGGTTCTATCCTGCTGTAGGTCGCTACCGGGTGTGTTGCGTCGGCTCCCTTAATAGAAAACGCACCATAATAGTTTCCGAATTCATCGTAAATTGGCTGATTTGTTAGCACAAGCTGTTGCGGATCTTCGGCATTTCGCCCGTGGATCGGCGATGGTCTGACCAGCGGCGACTGGCTACACTCCACTAACGGCACCCAATGTGGATCTTGCACAACATTATGCGCCAATGGATCAATATACACACTGTCGGTTACAGCTGGACGACGTTCAAATCTTTCGAAAAAACCATCATCTGACTTTGAGGGCATGAAAAATAATTATAAAACAAAGTTAACGAATTAACAACTATATACTGAGTTCTCGCTTAATATAGCCGCTTGTGATTTTTGTGCCGTCTAACTTCATATATTTTTCATGTGGGTGTGGTTCTTCAAGCTTGTTGCAGAGGCGGTTGAAGGTTTCATCGTCCATATCACCGATTACCTGCGCGAGTGGCCGGGTTGGCTGGCTGGCGGCATCTTTGGTGGCCCGTTGCTTGGCGGTTTCTCTGTCGGTAACCACCCAGAGCAGTATGGTTTTTGCACCAGTGAGCTCGGCTATCGCATACATTCGTTCTCGGTCCGCATAGCCATTAAAGCTTGTGTCGTAAATCACGCTTTTGCCGGATTTTAGAAGTGAGGCAGTTCGGTCGTTCAGTGAGGTATGAAGCGTGAGATTTTCGTCGTGGGTAAACGTTGGTCTACCAAACATCTCTTTACGTTCCTTATCTTCCCAGATCATTTCGGCACCAGTTAGTTTTGCCAGCTCGAGTGCCGTGGTCGTCTTACCCGAACCGGGGTAGCCGAGGAGCATGTAGAGGGTGGGCATGTTAAAAATCGATCCCTCGGTTAGCCAAGAACTTATCATCAAAATGATGTTTTAGCTTTGTCATACTGGTGGCAATATCAACATGTTTGAGCAGGTCTTCTGGAAAATGACGCCCAGTAAGACAGAGGCTGGTATGGGGTGCTTTGGTGGTGATGAGTTTTTTAAGATCGCTCTTCTTGAGTAGTCCGTCATTGACCGCATTGTTTATCTCATCGCAAATGACCAAGTCGTAGTCCCCACTAGTGGCGCAGCGCAGGGCTTCAAAAAAAGTTTCTTGGGCGGCTGCTTTATGTTGCGCTTCAGTAATGTGTTGCGGGCTCAGGTCACCTGCGTTATAGAAGCCCTTGCCGCCTTTAAAAAAATGTAGCTGATCTTTGTAAACTCCTTGAATGTCGCGAATAAACACATGTTCGCCTACACCCCAGTGTTTAATAAATTGGATAAACGCAACGTTCCAGCGGGTCCCAAGCGCTCGCACCATAAGGCCCAGCCCTGCGCTTGTTTTGCCCTTGCTATCGCCAGTGTAGACAATCACTACCGATTCTTTTTGTTCATACCCTTCAAAAGCCATACCTACTAGACTACCGGTTTTGTGCGGCGGGGTCTATGGTTGGTAGTGCTGGTTCGTACATTTCAACAACGGCTTGCAGATGATTCGGGTGCGCTCGATGGATACTAGCTAAAACAAGATCGATCCCATGATTCGCCTTTTCCCATAATCTGACATCATTTTGGCTATCGGGATGCAACCCCTTGTACGTGTCGTGCAAGGCGTCGGCGACCAATATAGCAGGATCTTCAGCGGTCCTGAGTGCTTCAATCTCACGCGCCGATAGCGAAAGTTGGCTTCGAGGATCTTCCATAGCCACAAACGCATTTACTTCCAGCCAATCATGATAAACTGGCCACTCTTCAGGTGTCATGTCGACACCGGGTAAGAGTCGGCGAAAGACACCGGCGTGTACTGTGTAGTTTTGTGACAAACGACCTACACCAAAGAACACGCCAGCTTCTTCTTCGAGTATTTGTGGCGCATACGGCAATCTTCTGGTTACAATCTCCGCCGAAACATCATCGATAGATGCGAGGGCTGAAATTTCTCCTCCTATGCGTCGACCACTCATACTGGCACTCTGCACCAGCTGTAGCGTGCCTACAGTGATAAAGGTCACCATAGATAGTGTTTTAAGCGAGTTTGTGGGCCTTTAAAGCAGCGTCAATTTTAGGACGGTCAAAACCAACTATTATCTCGCCACCGATATCAATTACCGGAATGCCCATTTGACCGGATTTGCTGACTGCTTCGGTAGCGGCAGCCATATCCTGTTCAACATCGCGGTCTGTGTAAGCGACACCTAATTTATCAAAATAGTTTTTTGCCATATGGCAAAATGCACACCAGGTTGCGCTGTAAACGGTAATTGTTGCATTGCTCATTGTTTAATTCTACCAAAAGTATAGTAATACTTTCAAGCCGATTATTAAATGATCTATATCACGTTTGCCACAGATGAAGGCTCTCTGTTATACTGCGACTCGTAGATGGGTGCCAAAGTAAAGACAACGCAAGTCGCGCCAAGCGATAAGATTGACGACCTGTTGTTAAAGCAGGCCGCGAAAACCCAATTCTTTACATCGACTGCCAATTTGAGCTGGCGGCTGGCAATTACCATCGTGGTGCCTTTGGTTGGGGGGGTAAAGCTTGATGAAAAATTCAACTCCTCACCATCTTGGACACTTACCGGTATTTTTATAGCGGTAGCAGCCGGGTGTGCGGCCGTGTGGGCAACGGTCAAAGAGGTCAACCAAGAACAGGCTGAAACAGAAGCTCGTATTAAAAAGGGAGGATCAAACTAGTGCTGGGAGTTTTGTCACGATTTGCTGCCGAACCGGTCATCCACATTACGCCGCTTGAGATTTTTGAGATCAACGGTTTCTCTGTTACGAACTCGATGTTTTATGGGTTAATCTGCGCCATCTTAACTATCACTATTCTGATTACTGTCGCCCGTCGCATGACTTTGCGTCCTAGGGGTGGGCTTACTCAGTTTGTCGAGATCGGCACTGATTTTATAACTAATTTATTAAAAAGTGCTTTAGGCAGTGAAGAAAAAGCAGTTAAATATGCGCCGTACTTTGTGTCCATCTTTTTCTTTATTATGTTTAGTAACTGGCTGGGGCTGTTGCCCGGGGTCGGCGAGGCTTTTCAATCAAACGGCGAGCCTTTGCTGCGACCATTTACTGCCGATCTTAACGGCACGTTAGCTGCAGCCATCATTACCTGGACGTTGGTGCAGTACCTGTCGGTCAAGGAATCGGGCTTCTTACCGCATATGCGGCACTATTTTAACGGCAGCCTCAAGAATCCAATTACCTTGCTGCTTGGTATCTTTGAAATGTTTAGCGACATGACGCGCATTGCCAGCCTAGCGCTTCGGCTATTCTTGAACGTTGCTATTGGCGAAATTATTATTGCGGTCTTCTCGGCTCTGGGCGGCACCGCCGGGTTCATAACTGCCCTGCCGTTCACCATCTTAGAGCTTATGGTTGGCGCTTTGCAGGCGTATATTTTTGTCATGCTGTCCATCATGTACCTGGCGGTTGCCGTCAAGCATGCCGCCCATGATGCGCATGACGAGCCCTTAACCATAGATAGTGTTGTTGAGGCAGAAGTTGGAAAAGTAAGCAATTAATAAGGTAAGAAAAGGAGCATAACAGCTATGTTTGCAGAAACAATTAACACCGCCGTTTTAGCCAAAGGTATCATGATGGGTTTTGGTATGTTCGGTCCTGCCATCGGCATCGGCTTGATTGGTAGCGCGTTCATGAACGCCGTTGGCCGTAACCCGGAAGCATCGAAGTACCTCGGACAGGTATTGGTGATCATCGCTATCATCGAGTTGATGGCGCTGCTCGTGTTTGCCTCTGTCTTCATCATTAAATAACGCGTGGCGAGAATATAGGAGAGCTAGAATGACGAACCTGATCTTTGCAGCCGAAGAAGCCGCTGCGTCTGATTCACCCCTGGCCGCCCTGGGCGTTGATGCCAGAAGCCTGATATTTCAGCTTTTGACCTTTGTGCTGGTTTTTTTGGTCTTGCAGCGGTTTGCTTTCAAGCCTATTAGCCGATTGCTCGCCGAACGGCGCAAGACTATTGATGAAGGTGTCCGTGCTGGTCAAGAACTGGCCAAAGAACGTGCCAAACTAGAAAAACAGTACGCCGAAACGGTCAAAGAAGCCCGACACGAAGCTGACAAAATTGTAGCAAATGCTCACAAAGAAGCTCGTGAAGTTGTGCGTGAAGCCGAAAAAACAGCTGCTCGTAAGGCCGATACCATCATTAGCGATGCCGAAGTCAAAATTGGCGAAGAAACTGCCCGTGCCAAAAAGGCGCTCGAGAAAGACATTGTATCTTTGGTATCCGAGGCTACAGAAGCATTGGTTGGCGAAAAAGTTGACCCCAAGAAGGACGCTGCCTTAATCGATAAAATTCTAAAGGGACACCTTAAGGCGTAACGCACAGATGAAACAGAGTCGCCATTTGCTTGCCCAGGCCGTCGCAGACAAAACGCTGCATATCAAAGATATGAAGCAGCTGTCTCGCGAAGTTGCCGCATATCTGCTGCACGAAGGACTTGTCGATGAACTAGACTCTTTGCTGCGCGATGTGATTGCTATTCGGGCTGAGCATGGACTGGTAGAAGCCGAAGCGGTCAGCGCCCATCAATTAAGCGATGCTGATCTTAATGATGTCCGGGCAATCTTAAAGGAGTATTACCCTCACGCCAAGCAAGTGACGGTGCATCAGCGCTTGGATGCGAACCTGGTTGGTGGTATCAAACTGGTTATGCCACACCAGCAACTTGATGAATCCGTTCGGGCAAGCATCAGTAAATTTAAATCCTTAACAGCTGAAAGGGCGTAATTTCATGACACAACCCGCTATTGACGTATCAATCAAAGAATTATCAGACGACATTCGAAGCGCAATTGCCGAGCTCAAAGTGCGCCCCGAAATCGAAAGCACTGGCGTTGTTACCCGGATTGGTGATGGTGTGGCCTGGATCTATGGCCTAACGAGCTGTGGTTATAATGAGATGCTCACTATTGAAGGCACCGGTGACGAGCACATTACAGCTTTTGCCTTTAACCTTGGAGAAGATGAAATTGGCGCGGTTATATTGGGTGACGACACGGCAATCAAGGCCGGTGCGACTGCTCGTTTGACCGGTAAAGTACTTGAAGTCCCAGTTGGGCCGGAACTTGTGGGCCGTGTGGTCAATCCTTTAGGTCAGCCGCTTGATGGTAAAGGTGCAATTAAAGCATCAGAAACAGACCGAGTTGAGAAAGTTGCCCCTGGTGTGTTGGACCGTAAAGGTGTCCATGAACCATTGATGACAGGTATTACGGCTATCGACGCCATGGTGCCGATTGGCCGAGGCCAGCGTGAGCTATTAATTGGCGACCGACAAACCGGTAAAACCGCAATTGCCGTCGACACCATGATTAACCAACACCGACAAAATACTGGTGTCATCAACATTTATGTCGCTGTTGGCCAAAAATTAAGCAAGGTTGCCCGCTTGATTGAGCGCTTAAAGCGTGAAGGCGTCATGGATCAAACAATTGTGGTAGCGACCAGCGCCTCTGATCCGGCCAGCATGCAGTACCTTGCACCGTATGCTGGTGCGACCATGGGTGAATACTTCCGCGACCGTGGACAGCACGCGTTGATTATTTATGATGATTTGTCTAAGCACGCGGCTGCGTACCGCCAAATGTCGCTGCTTCTGCGTCGCCCGCCGGGTCGTGAGGCCTTCCCTGGCGACGTCTTCTATCTGCACTCACGACTTTTGGAGCGCGCCGTCAAGTTGTCCGATGAAAAAGGTGCTGGCTCACTGACTGCCCTGCCCATCATTGAAACACAGGCCGGTGACATCAGTGCCTACATTCCGACCAACGTTATTTCCATTACCGATGGTCAGATCTTTATGGAAACTAACTTGTTTTACCAAGGTATTCGTCCGGCTATTTCGGTTGGTTTGTCGGTGTCACGTGTGGGTGGCAATGCTCAGACCAAAGCCGTTAAAAGCGTCGCGAAGAGCTTGCGTATTAACTTGGCGCAGTTCCGTGAGCTAGCAGCGTTTAGTCAATTCTCGACCGATCTCGACCCCGAAACCCGTCACCGCATTGAACGCGGACAACGTCTGACAGAACTGCTCAAACAGCCGCAATATACACCATATAGTGTGTGGCAGATGTATGCCATTTTGCTGGCGGCCACCGAGGGCTGTTTTGATACTGTACCTCTCGATAAAATCAAAACTGCTGAAGCTAACCTATTGCGTGAACTCAAGCACGACCATCCCAAGGATATGGAAAAAGTCAATACAGGCGATGAGCCAGATGACAAGCTTCGTGAAAAGATTGTCAAAATTGCCCACAAAATTGCCGAAAGCTATAGATCTGAAGACAAAGAGACTAAATAAGGGTGGTAAGGAGATAGGTATGGCAAGCGGACCCTTTCACACAAAAGCAGACATGATCAAGGCAACACCAGTCGAGGGGCTTACAAGTGATCAATTACCGGTTGCTGCTGCAATTGTTGTGGGTGATATTATGGCCGTGACAGATATGAGGGGCATGGGAGCACCTGAAACAGGCATACTTGATCCATCGGTAGTGCGTGTACTTGAGGTCGTTGCAAACTATCCAGAAAGGCACGCAGCCGCAGCGGCGCGAGCTGAGTATTTAGGCTATCCTTGGACACAAATTGCTCGAGATCGCAATGACCAAGTTATGACAGCATATGTTGCGGACATTGCTGATCAACCGCGGTCAGCAACAAGTCAAGTCGCTATTCCGCCGATGGATCTTGGCCACCGACCGGATTTTGTTCACACTATGGGAGAGGATGCGAGAAGATTAATTGATACCGACATGAGTGAGAGATACGAAACTCTTGCTTCTCTTGTTGCAAACAGAATTATTGAAAGGCTTCCATGTACAGGAGCATATCGTCAGGATGTCGTTAACCTTGCCGGCGAACTAGTCAGCGAGCAGTTACTCGGTTATGAGGTAGGTGTTCAGCGAGGCCTTGACATGGCAGATTTTGAGCGTCGGAGACAGCTTGAGGTTTTACAGGCAGCTATTGAGCCACAAGGAGGCGTTTACTAACCTATGGCAAACACCATAACCTTAAAACGGCGTATCGGCTCGGTTAAGAATACCAAGCAGATTACCAAGGCTATGGAGCTTGTGGCTGCTAGTAAGATGCGCAAGGCCCAAGAATTTGCCGCTCAAGGCCGTGTCTACCGTCAGGCTGCTTATTCCCTTCTGACCCGTTTGAGCGCTATTACCGAAGTTAATGATCATCCATTGTTCGTAAAGCGAACCGTCAAAACTCGGTTGTATGTCGCTATTTCCAGCAACCGCGGATTGGCTGGGGCGTACAACGCCAATATTATGCGCTTGCTGGCCAAGAGGACGCTTGAAGATCAGAAAGACCACGTTGCTACCAAAGTTATTGCCGTTGGGAAGCAGATTGCACGTTTTGCTCGGCGGCTAGAAGGCGTCGAACTTGTGGCTGCATATGATGCGTACGATGATCATCCAACTGCTAATGATATGCGTCCCCTGCTCGACACTTTAACCAAACTGTACAGCGACAAGTCTGTTGATGAAGTCGTGTTGCTCTATACCGACTTCAAGTCCAATATTCTACAAGTTGCAACCGATCTAAGTCTCTTGCCTGCCCGCTTTGAAGGCGAAGATTCTAGTATTGGCCAGGGACTTTCCAGTGCCACCTTTGAACCGTCAATTGAAGCAGTGCTTGATAATGTCACCGAGCGATTGCTCGAGGTGCAGCTATGGCAGACAATGCTCGAGAGTATTGCCTCAGAACACTCTATGCGAATGCTGGCCATGAAGAATGCTACCGACAACGCAACTGACCTCATTGACGATCTAACCCTAGCCTTCAACACCGCCCGCCAAGCAGCCATTACTCAAGAACTTGCCGAAATTACCGGCGGCGCAGAGGCTATGAAATGACCCAAGATGCTGTAGACTTTGACCGAATTCGTGAGCAGTTTATGTCGTACGAATTTCAGATTGTTCCTTCAGAAGTAGAGACAGAAGAATTGCATCAACGTTGGGCAGATGCGAGGGGGCACTGGATCGACACCATGCTTGATCCGACAGCAGCTGAAGGGCTTGAGGCCAATTTTTACTCCGAGCAAGTCGATGCAACCGGACATGCTTTTGAGCAATCAATGTCGATACAAGCGGAATGCTTCAGACTACACAGAGACGAGTCGACCGAGCTGTCTGCATTTAACGCTGCCTGGAGGAATTACTTCCCTGATGAGTTATATGTCAATATTCGGAGACTGCCGCAGGCCTTCCATGCTCTTGTTGTCCAGCCGTCAGTCCATGTCCGTGATTATCAGCTGGCTATGGGCCGAGTAATGCAGGCATCTTACGGAGTTATCAATGGGTAATGTGAACTACCCTAAAGTTACGATTATACATGGGCCTGAGCATGGCGATATATTTCAGATTTCAGATGCCTTTGGCCTGCGTCCACCTCTTGACATTGTGAGCTTTACCGATACGTTCCCTCACGATAATCCACACGCTCCATTTGAAGCGGTCATGGGGCGTGTTATAGAAAGTGACTATCTTCTTTTGCAATCTGACACAGCACATTTAAGCCTGTCGTTAACGGGTGGCATAGCGTCATCGTTAACTGCCCATGAAGGGTATGGCGGATACGTTGGATATTTCGATCAACAATATAATCGTGCTTCTGACCCATGGTGGCATACAAGATAGTACAATAGAGATAAGGAGTATATAGATGGCAGTTGCATCCAAAACACATGAAGGAAAGATTACGCAGATTGTTGGCGTGGTAGTAGATGTTGAGTTCAGCGAAGGACATTTACCTGCAATTTACAACGCGCTGCAGGCAACAGTTGATGGCAAAACGCTAGTGCTGGAAGTTGCCCAGCATTTGAGTGAATCGAGTGTGCGAGCGGTATCACTCGGGTCGACTGACGGCTTGGAGCGCGGCGCACCAGTCGAAGATACAGGCGCGGCGATTAGTGTGCCAATTGGCGAAGAGACGCTTGGGCGCATGTTTAATGTTACCGGCGAGCCAATTGATGGCAAGGGTGGCGACTTTAAGACTCGTTCGCCAATTCACCGTAAACCACCGGCATTAATTGACCAATCTGGCAAAGTAGAAATCCTCGAAACAGGTATTAAGGTCATTGACCTTATTTGCCCCATTACTCGTGGTGGTAAGGTTGGTCTGTTCGGCGGTGCTGGTGTCGGTAAGACAGTGCTCATTACTGAGCTTATTAACAACATTGCTAAATTCCACAGCGGCTTTTCGGTGTTTGCTGGTGTTGGTGAACGAACCCGCGAAGGTAACGACCTCTATCATGAAATGAGTGACTCGGGTGTGCTCGATAAAACCTCGCTTGTCTTCGGACAGATGAATGAGCCACCGGGCGCACGACTTCGGGTTGGTCTTTCTGGCCTCACCATCGCCGAAGGTTTCCGCGACAAAGGTAACGACGTATTACTCTTTATTGATAATATCTTTCGCTTTACTCAGGCCGGTGCTGAAGTGTCTGCTCTGCTCGGCCGCTTGCCTTCAGCAGTGGGCTATCAGCCTAACCTAGCGCAGGAAATGGGTGCCTTACAGGAACGCATCACCTCCACTCGTCAAGGATCGATTACCTCAGTTCAAGCTGTGTATGTGCCAGCCGACGACTTAACGGACCCCGCTCCGGCCACGACGTTTGCTCACCTCGACTCAACCATCGTGCTATCACGAGCCCTGACGGAGCTTGGACTGTACCCGGCGGTTGATCCGCTCGACTCCAGTTCGACGATCCTTGACCCAGAAATTGTTGGTGATGAACACTATCAAGTCGCCCGCGAAGTCCAACGTGTTTTACAACGCTATAAAGATTTGCAAGACATCATCGCCATCTTGGGCATGGAAGAACTGTCAGACGAAGATAAGCTGACAGTTGCTCGCGCCCGTCGCATCCAACGCTTCCTAACGCAGCCCTTCCACGTCGCCGAAGTGTTCATTGGCAAGCCTGGTAAGTATGTCCCACTAAGCGATACGATTGCCGGCTTCCAGGAAATTTTGGACGGTAAACACGATGACAAACCCGAAACCGCTTTCTATATGAAGGGCGATATTTCAGAAGTGAAGGAGGAGAAGTAATGCCAGAAGGTATTTTCCGTGACACTGGTACACTTCACGTCGATCAAGCGTTACAGAGGTTTCATGAACGTAATCGTGGTGCAACTTGGCTAGAAGCGGGTGTCGCAGAGACCAGTCCCGATGGCAACTGGGTACTTGAAGCCGATGGCCGGGCGAGATTTGATGATATTCATCCACCTCAGACTCCATTTGGGCCAAACCCGACAGAGTTTGTCTCTGTTGCAACTGGTGTAGATGTTGCGGCCACCGACTCAGGGAGGGTTGTAATCGCAATGAACGGCATGCCAGGTATGCCTGTAATGGATACAGATACGGGTTTTGATCTCGCGGCTTACGCGGCAATGGAACCAACCGATGATGAACTGCGAGCCGCACATGTGGCTAAGATAACAGCGCAAGGATATACATTCGGTGATTAGACTGCAGCTTGTATCACTAGATGGACTTAAGTTTGATGATGATGTCTATGAGGTGATTTTGCCGACCATGGACGGTCAAATTGGCGTTATGCCCGGGCATATGCCATTGGTCAGCGTCGCCAGTCGCGGTGTGATTGGCGTTCGCCGTAAGGCAACCGATCGTGACGACATGATGGAATATTTTGCCATCAGCGGAGGCGCAGTCGAAGTATCTGACAATAAATTGAGTGTATTAGTTGATGAAGCCGATGCATCAGACGAAATCAATGAACAAGAGGCTCAAAAGGCCTATGAGATGGCGCAAAAAATGAAAGCCGAAGCCAAAGACCAGGTTTCACTTGAAAAAGCCCAAAGCCTCATTGACCGCTCGAGCGTCAGATTGCAAGTAGCTGGTCTAAAACGCAGGCACCACAGACAGTAAGCTGGCTGACGCTTCGCTCGTGTCTACATAAAAGTCATCAGAACTTTTATGGGTCTAAATCGCCGACATTACTGACTGTAGATCGTTTAAATACCTTGAGTATATACTCGCTTATCACGCGCTGGGATAACCCGGAAACCAATAGCGGAGCGATTAAACAAGCTCAAATTCATAATGTGTCAAGTCTAGGGTGCCAACTTGTTTCAAAATCAGCTCGCTCAGCCAAGGAGTGTAGTTCTGCCACCAAAGATAAACAAGCACCCAGCGGATTGTCGGACACGCTCACCAGTTGCTGAGCCCTGATCTGAACAAAGTTTCTTAATGAATCATCCATGGTGTCTAGGTGGTGAGCGTGAAAACTAGGGTCACGTTCTATATCTACCGCAAGACTCTCAATCATACCTTTACTAATGCTTGATGGAAGGGGCATTAATAAGACCTCATGTAACAATTATTACAAAAGCGCTATTGATAGTGCGTGATGTTCATCACATGACGCTATATATAATTATAGTATTGACCTAGTTTATAGAAAGGCGTAGAATCTGCTACGGTCATATCTGGCCCATAAGATTATGAAGTAGTAGGCATAAGCAAGATATCTATGACAATTGAATCAGACAGACAAGCACATGCTACACCAGCGGAGGTGCCCCTAAATCCCGGTGATTTTGATATGGGTACTTCAGGGCCGGCACTTCACAGTACTGTTGATATTGTCGTGCCATCTGGCAGAAGTAGTACCGTAGCTGCTGCTTTGATGAAAGGATTAGAAGTCTATAGCAACGTTTCTGGTGGCTTGGTAACCGCCGATCCAACACGAGCAGAAGAAATTCTAGGTGTTTATGAAAATCTTGGCTTAATTGGGCAGACAGACACCGCCTACCCAGTGGGTGTTAATGTAAGCCAGCGTCTTGCACAGCACACAACATGGCCTGGCACTATTAGCCTTGATGCCAGGATAGCAGCTGGGGAGCTTTCACACGAAGATGTTGTTGCACGAGTTGAACTCATGTCGCGGCTCTATGTCCCCGCATCTGAAGGCGCCCCTATACGTTGTCCTGACCCTAGATTCCTCAAAAATTTTAATGGTTTTGATTTTGCGCATGTGATGCGACCGATTGGGCCTCAGGTTATAGCGGGAACTCTGGGTGCGGCCATCGCCCGTCGACTAGGTGAAGGAGCAGAAAACTGGGATAATATTACACTTCGTGACGATGTTGAAGAGTTGTCTGATATTGAAGAGAGGACGGGTTATAAACCCGGCGACCACATTCATGAGGATGCAAAAGCGGGTGAAATGGGGTGTAAAGGTGTAGACAGCGCGCGGCAGAATCTAGCTAACCTTCACGACGTAGCACTATCTGAAGACCTGAATAGCTTAACAAGGTCGATTATTGGACAAAGCGGTTATCATGGCAGAACCATGAGTTTGCTGAGAGGACACGCGATAGAAATGTCAGCTCATGCCGATACCTATTTAACAGATCAAGCAGCTTTGGTTGAACAGCTTAAGGGTCGGTATGACAATAGCCTCGAGGTTTTGGCCGGCCCTAATAATGCTGCCATTGTAGCGATTAACTATGTTCCTCGGACAACGTTTCATCGCGATTTATATAATTACATGACCGGTAATGATATGCAGGTTGTAAATTATGACTACTGGAGATCGATCGGTGTGGCGACTGACCTAGCAACTAATAGATCCGGCCAGGTTGATGGTGAAGCACGACGTAGCTTTTTGCACGCTCGCGTAGCATATACAGTTGGCACACTGATGAGCATGATTGATGGGTCACAATTTGCTGTTGAACGAGTCCCAAATGACTTCCATACTGCACGTAGTTTATAGCGAAAAAAATCTATGCCTAAAGTAACTAAATCTACCAAGTCAACCAAAATCGATCACGCAACAGTAATTGATTATGGAACTTTAAGTGACATTACCTGGCCAGGTTCAGTGTCTGCAAGGAATATGATTGCCTCTGGTAAGATTAACGATATAACAATTAGTCACGCGATACAGGCTTTGAATGAGTTTTACGTCTTGGTTAGTCCCGCAGCAAGAACCCGGTGTATTGATGGTCGCCACGATCCAGAGTTAGACGAGAAAGTATTAGGAGCGCAAGTTCCAGGTGGCGCACCTGGCGCTGCCCTTGCCTACCGTTTAGGGGTTGATAAAGACGATCTTACGAGAGGAACATTTGTCGTTGATGCAGAAGAAATGATTGCCCGCTATTTGCGTCTGGGATTTGCGCCCGGTGGGCATCGTGACGATCATAGTGCTGGGAAGACAGCTGTTGGTTGTGGAGCGATCGACGGTATGGACGTCATTTTGGCGACGATGATGCGTCCGGACTTAGTTGACGATCACAAAAGAGTTGTCAAAGAGCTACTTGGGCCTTTATTCAATAGAGATAACTACTTGCGAAATATGGGTGCTGCCGCTGTCCTAAACGGCCGTTCCGCAGACTATTTCCGTGGACGCGAAACGATTATTGATATTTTGGAAAAGCGCGTCAAAAACAGTATTGCTACTTTAAAAGGTGAACATCAAGAAGCTGTGGTTGTTGTGAACTTTGTACCAGGTACTACTTTGGCATCTAACAGGTTTTCTGAAACTTTTGGTCTCCAAGCATTTGGCTATGACCTATGGCGTTCAATGCAGATGGCTGAGAAGATTATGCCACGTTCAGATCAGGCTGAGGACAGAGAGCGGTTTATTATGGCTCGAGTTATGAGTACCGTAGCGACGCTTATGGCATTGACTGATGGTTCCCAGCGACTCGTACTACGAATGCCAGTCTAGCTACTTCGGTCACGAATTTGCATTACTGGGGGAATACCAGTATTATGCTCGTATTAAGCTCTAATAGGAGGGATTCTATGTTCTCAAGAAAAAATATTGCCATGGTGGTGGCGGAGTTTTTGGGTGCCGCAACACTCGTGGCAGCCGTCTACACCATTATGGCCCGGACGTCTTTTCCGCTGTTTTCAGCGATGGCAGCTGGTGGCGTCGTAGCTCTATTCACGCTTGGGGTTGGCCGAGCATCCGGTGCGCATCTTAATCCAGCCATAACATTTGGCCTTTGGTCGGTCCGCCGGGTCCAAACCGCCCGTGCATTGGTGATGATTGCTGCTCAGTTTGCTGGTGGTGCCGCTGCTTGGGCTTTGCTCAAGTACTTCCTTGGCCATTCTCTGACCAGCATTGCTGGCACAGAATTTGAATGGAAGGTGTTTGTTGCTGAAGCCGTTGGTACAGGCATCTTTGCCTTTGGTTTTGCTTCGGCTGTCATGCAGCGCTTCGATGAGGCAAAACTTGCTGCAGGCATTGGTCTATCACTATTCATTGGTGTTTTGGTCGCTTCACTCGCGTCCAATGGTGTCTTGAACCCAGCAGTCGCTGTTGGTATTCAGTCATGGAGCTGGGCATATGCTGCCGCTCCGTTTGCCGGTGCACTTGTTGGTATGAATGTCTATAGCATGTTGTTTGCTGATGCATCTGCCTTAAGTGCTAGCGCATCGGTAGCTAGCTCTGTAACCCGGTCTAGCAAGAAATCTGCTGCCAAAGCAGCTCCCAAGCGTAAGACAACCGCTACACGCCGCAAGAAGTAAATAAAAAATAGATAATAAGCTCCGGTCACATAAAGATCGGAGCTTTTTATTTGCCTGAGTAAGTTTCAATAAGATAATTTTCGAACTCAACAATCCCGCTTAAATCCGGTGAGTAAGATTCGGTTTCGGGCAGTATTAAGTTACTGATACAGTGCCACACGGCTTGAATAAGTTTTACAATTCGTTCAAGTTCGTCCGGTTCAAACTCAACCCATAATGTTTCTGTCAAAGTATCTGAACCGCTTTCGGTTTCGACAAACTCCAGTCCGCCACGATTAGTCGTGTAACGCTTGCCAAACGATGACGATTCATCAACCAATAGTTTATAAAAGTACAGCTGTTGACGATAGCGATGCAGCTTACGTCGCTCAAACTCGTCTGCACCTTGCCAATTGCGTGACGGCTTGCCAGTTTTGTAGTCGATAAGTTCCAGTTGATTGCCTTCTAGCCGGTGGATTGCATCAATTTTGCC
Source organism: Candidatus Saccharimonadota bacterium (assembly GCA_018499905.2). GTDB lineage: Bacteria > Patescibacteriota > Saccharimonadia > Saccharimonadales > AQU-01 > AQU-01. Next base: position 49,899 of record JAHBAU020000001.1, read on the forward strand.
ACTTAACTTAGCCACACCAATGACAACACCCTCTTTAATAAAGTTTCGCTCTGCAATGATATCGCTTGCCAGCAGTGACCCACGCGCTTCAATATAGGTTTTCAGCGCTAGCTTACCGCGACTTTTAAAGCGCGTAAAATCATCGTCTCGCAGATGCTTGCAGGCTAGTATGTCTTCAAAATAATCGACGATGCGCTTATGGGTTGGTAACGTAGCTTGGCTTTTTGCGTTACTAGTGACCATTTTAAGTGTCTGGTGGATGGCATCACCATAAGCTGCCGAAGGTGACATCGCTTCAGGGAATCTAAGCAAATTGTGTTGCAAAAAGTATTCCGGCCCGGCGTCAATAAAATTCAAGAAATTGTTTAAATGAGTCGCGCTTAAACGGTAATTTTCTAGGATCGGCCCAAATAGGGTGTGCTTATCAGCAATAATTTGACGGAAGCGATACGCCCAAGATGTCGATAGTAATCTGACTGCTTCCCCGCCGACCTGGCGTTCGATAAACTGTGGTTGTAGGGCTTGGTGTACTGACTGACTTTCATGATTGTTGCCACCGATAAAACTTAAGCCGACAGATAATTTGTCGTCAATATTATGGCTGTAGCTCACAATATGTAGCGTGTGCTTGGCGCGCGTCAAAGCCACAAAGAAGAGGCGTAGCTTGTCTGCTTCACTATCTCCCGCTGGTTTTACCGGAACATTGCGTGGCAAACGGATTCTATCTACATACTCACGAGCACCAATACCCCACACTTCATCTTGTGAATTGATGACAAAAACAATCTCAAACTCTAGTCCTTTGGCTTTATAAGCGGTCATCAGCTGAACCGCCCGGACCGCCTGCACATGGGGATTGGTGCTTAAGATATTGGCGCCTGCTTGTCGATGCAAGTTAGCAAATTCTAACAAGTCTTTTACGTGCAAGGTTTTTTCTGGCTGCCAAGATCTGAGCCGTTGGCGCAATACCGTTAGTTGACCTAAATGTGAAAGATATTTTTCGGTGTCTGCATCACGTGCTTCGGCAGAAAAGTGAAAGCTGTTAAATGGCGATACAAATGGACCATCGTCACTATTGTTGGGTTTAGCTGTCGGTCTGCCGCCGCCGAGTTCGTCAAGAATGTATTCCAGCGGCTCTATCGCCGCCTGCTGGCTCAAAGCAAGCAGCCATTCAGCGATACGACGCAGCGGCTTGTACGATGCTTCGAGCAGTGCCGGTAGCCAATGACTGTGTTGCTCGTAGCAGTGAACGCTAAAGGTAACAAGTTCTTTGGTCGAAAGTCCCCAGAATTCGTAACTGAGCACCTCACTTAGTAATACATCACTGTCTTGATAACGATTATCGGCAATGGCTTGTACGGTTTCGGCCATGGCAAGCAGCTGCTTCACGAGTGGTGCGTCTAAGATATCTTCGCGGCGCTCATAGGCAATTGGCAGCGCGTTCTCTGCCAAATACGGCACGATTCGCTCCAGATATCGATGCCGCGGCGCGATAACGGCAATCTCTTCTGGTGCTACACCAGCGTCTATATACTCCTTTATTTTGTCGGCGACCCATTGGTAATGTGCGAGCTCACTAGCTAATACATCGTGCTCAACTACGTCTTGTTCGTGGACAGCGTGCGCTGCTAGTACAAGCTGTTCATGCGATAACAGCCCATAATCATCGGGATTTTGTTTTATCACCTCGTAGCTAGCTTCTAGAATGGTCTTGGCTGAGCGGTAATTATCAGTAAGATTCACGACTTTGACGTCTTGATAGCGCCTGGTGAATTGCTGAAAACTTGTATTAAAAGCACCCTGGAATGCATAAATTGCTTGATTGGGGTCGCCAACCACCATGATGTTTGGTTTTTTCTCATTGGGCGCAGCATCACCTAGAGCCCACAGTATTCTCAGTTGCGCTTGATTAGTATCTTGGAACTCATCAACCAAAACATACTGGTAACGTTCGCTGATCGTCAGTGCCAGTTCGGGATATTTCTCGAGAGCTACCACAACCTCTAGTAACATGTCGTCAAAATCATACAAGCCATCATGTGCCATCACTTGTTGCAATTCTTCATAAACCCCCTGCACTGCCTGAAGTTTGGGTAATTGTCGCCAATCTTTAAAGACCTGTCGGCCGGTGGAGTCTTTTTCCAGCCAGCGCCGCCGCCAAGCTGTGATAGCCGGCGCATACCTTCCAACAGGATCGGTTGCTTCTATGGCTTCGGTAAGCTCTCGGGCGCTTAGTTCTGCATAAGCCAGCAACCCGCCCGGCAATGCCGACGTAGGTGCTTTAGATAAGGCAACAACAGCAGTCGCATACGTGTCGAGCTGCTTGGCAGAAGGTGTTACTGCAAAGGTGTCGGCTATGATATCGGCGGTATGGGGAAAGAAGGTTTCATTCTGGCTTCAGATTGTTGCGAATTTAGCGGCTGCGATACCTGCCTGCTTCAACCAGCCAATAGTGCGCCTGGCGTCCTTCAAAAAAAGATACTCATCACCAAGCTTCGTACCGAGTGGATTGCTATAGGGCAGTTTGTCAAAAATACGTCGTAAAAGCTGAAACTGGCCGAGTTCATCAATCGGACGCAGTAGCGGCCGTTCAATAAAGTAATCTGGATAATTATTGATAATTCTATCTGCAAAGCTATGGAAAGTATGTATAGCCACGTGATATGCCGGCCGACCGACGATACTGACCAGTCTGTCTTGCATGTTGCGAGCCGCGCTGTCGGTGAACGTTAGGCAAAGAATCTGGTCGGGTGTGGTGTTCGGCTGCTGCAATATAGCAGCAACGCGCATGCTTAACAGCTGTGTCTTGCCAGTGCCGGGCCCGGCAATCACCACCAACGGCCCTTCAGTCGTATCGACTGCTAAGCGCTGATTTGCATTCAGGTTATGATAATTTGTGGCATAGTCCCGCATAGTGCTTGCTTCTATTATCGCACTTTTAAGGGATTATGGCGTTACTTGCGGTGCTTTACAGACGGTACAGGTTTCTTCAAACTCATCGAGTTTAGTCCAGGTCATTATAGCTCTAGGCCAGCCCATAACATCAGAGTAGCCAATCAGGTCAGCTAACCCTCGCAAAATCCCGGCAATCGGCCCGCTAAAAGCTTTGCCGCGCCATTCCACCACCGCGTCACGGTTACCCAGTGGCACTGCATAGA
>JAHBAU020000035.1 GCA_018499905.2 Candidatus Saccharimonadota bacterium
CGCCATACAGGGCCGGTGCGCAGAATAGATCAGCTTTGTTGAGCAGCTGAATCTTTTTTGCTTCCGAGACAAAACCCAAGAAACTGACCCTCGGTATGTCACGGAACGAAACAATATCTTCTAGTTTTTCGCGTTCTTCACCGTTACCAGCAATAATTAATTGAACGTCAGAGTGCTGCTGCGCTAGTTTTTCGTATGCTTTGATTAAGTATTTGACCCCCTTGCGTTTTTCCAGGCGGCCAACGTAAAGTATCGTTTTAAGATCACCGGGCATTTTCTCATGAGCTTCGGCCTGGCTAAACTTCTTTAGATCAATACCATTAGGGATGATGTTTACTTTCCGACCAGTTCTTTCACGAACAAAGTTTGCTGCATCGTTCGTGACAGATGTAATTTCTGTTAAATGATCGTAAACAGCCCTGGAGTACATTACTCTGATTGCCTCTATGGTACGACCGGCAACTGTGTCTGGGAATAATGCGTGAAACGTGGCAACAATCGGGCAGGTCGCATAAGCAACAATCTGAGCACCAATAATAGGAACTTCTGGCTCGTGAATGTGTATGACATCAAATTTTTCTCTGGCCAGAATATCTTCTACGCCATCTCTCTTTATGATGGCTCCCCACTCATGGGATGTTTTAATAGGAGTTCGTACTTTTGCAGAGTTTCCAACAAAAATAATATTTTTAGGCTTGCGACCTTCGTACCCAAAAACCTTTGGCGTCATTATTTTCACTGTATGACCCCGACGGCGCAATTCATCAGCCTGCGCCAAGACATGTTCTTGTACACCACCACCGCGAAATAAATCGTAAGGACATACTAGTCCAATTTTCATATATTTCTACCTTAGACCGTATTATCCGATTTTTTTAATATTCTGGCTAGTCCTTCTGGAATAATCGCTTCAATATCATCGGCGTCCAGGTCAAGCGGCGCATGATTGTCTAGCGCAATATCAAAACTGCTGACTTTATTAAAAACAGCCTCCATGCCTTTTTTAACACGTTGACTGTTAATAATATGGTCGCCGGGCACACTGAGATGAATTGCGTCTACATCCAGTTTAAGCTGGCTGACATCATTTCGTGCGACAAAGTCCCACGCTGCAGCTCCATGTGTCCGCGGGTCATTGTCTATCCATAGGCTGGCCTGCTCGCTAGCGTATGCTATGGCTTGCTGGCGACTAACACCACGAAGCTTTACCTGAATCGGTTTAGTCAACATATACACTGCAATAATGACTCGACGTCTGGCTACCAGCTTAAATATATTGCTACCAAGCCACGTACGGCCAGGAAACGCTAAAAGATAAATGAGTGGGATCTTGTAACTCAGGGGCATGTCTAAATCACGATATGACAGACAACCTACCATATTAACCACATCTTCTGTCCGAGTCTGAAGATCAGGGAAATCTTCTAGCAACTGGGTCACTATCTGGAAGCCATAGGATATACCGATAATTGTGAGCTGTTTATCTTTTGGCAGGTAGTTATCGATGAAGTTGTGCACATGACCGGCCTGGAAATGCAAATCTGGATATTTTCCAATGCTGTACGCCGGATCCATGCCACCAAACCCTGGGTTATCAACTACGTAAACATCGCCATACGTACGAAAAATGGTAACCAGAGGCTCCAAACGCTCTAAGCTAGCATGTTGACCGTAGACGATGACAAAGACTCGCTTGTCACTCGAATTTTTGCTTGACCACATGCCATAGCGGCCTTGAAGGCCGAGATAGGTATAGGGAAGTATACGATCTTTGTGACGAGCCTGTTCCATGCGTTCTGTTTTAATGCACCGGGATTTTAACGGTGCAATTACAATCCTTTTATAATAACAAGTATATAGGAATTTTATGCTCACTGGCAGTAGATGATGAAATGACACGCACGTTTGCATCGCGACACGTAGTCCCTGTTACTGCGCAAGTTTCCGGCGCACGGCTTTCGGCAACAAATATGAAGCTTCTTTTTTATCAGCAATGACCGAACTAATGTGCTGTTCGAGATCGGCTTCGTGCATAGCCACTTGCCGGTAAATGATCTGAAGATGCTGCATAACCATATCGTTGTCAAAGTAATGGTCATTTGTCGAACAGATATGCTCAACTGGAATTGACACTTGGACTTTACAGTTGTTGAGTCCTAAGAATTCACAGGCAGTGAGCATGTGGGTCGTTACGTCGTTGACCGCCCACAAACGTGCCTCCATATCCATAAGTTTCGTAAACCGGGACGGATCCCCCAAATTCTTAAACTTATGGCGACCGTTGTAGGTATGGGCATAGGCTTGTCTAATAACAAACGGATTCAAGCAGAGTACGCGAAACAAAAAAGCTATGGGACGGATAGCCACCAAACGTGTGGCCACACGGTAGCTGCGACGCCTGAGGGTGCTGTACTGAAAGTCGTCGTAATGGGCAAAGCCGGTGGCACTCACTAACAGATCGATTCGTTTGGTTAATTCTGGGTAGCGCTGGAGCATGCGTGTGACGACGACAAAGCCCCACGATATTCCGAAAATCTTGAATCGGCGATTGCGATAGCGAAGTTTGATGAATGATGCTAGATAATCCGCATAATTATCAATTGTGGGCTTATCGCCAATTTGACTAAAACTATCCATACCGCCAAACCCTGGCAGATCCGGCATAGTGACATTGCCATATTGATTGAGGTTTTCTGCCAAGCCCCACCAGCGTTCGAGCATGGCGTGATGACCGTAGATCACCAATATTTCTTTATGTGATTTACGCCGAGAGGGTAGACGCAGCATCCGGCCTTGCAAGCCGTTCATGTTCAGCGGCACGATGTAATCGACAGGATTCTTTTGCATGTTAGATACTACGATAAGCTACAGCGATTACGCTTGGCAAACAAAAAGCATTGTCATTTATACTCTGGCAGCTGTCGTGATGCATTGATTGCTATAATAAACACACATGAATCGCCACAATATATTCGGACTGGTACTGGTTATTGTCGTTATTGTTGGTAGCTTGATAGGTCTCGGGTTTCAGACAAATGTCCTCTCAACAAACCCGGACGAATCAGGGCCTGGCAAGCGAAGCTCGCAGTTTGATGAGCAAGCACCAGCACCATTTAACACCTCAGCTTATTCAATAGATGACGCGACCAGTCCTTGGGTGGTAGTTAATAAGCTACGACCCCTACCTGACGGTTATCAGCCAGCCGATTTGCGCGCTCCCAATGTCAGCCTTCGCCTTGGTGCCAGCAGTAGTGAGATGCGTTTGCGAGATGAAGCGGCAACTGCGCTTGAAGCAATGTTCGCAGCCGCCAAAGAAGACGGTATCAATCTTATGATTGCCAGTGCTTTTCGCTCACAAGCCACGCAAGCGAGTCTGTATAACCGCTATGTCTCGGAAGATGGTCAGGCAGCAGCCGATACCTACAGCGCCAGACCAGGTCATAGCGAGCATCAAACCGGTTGGGCACTTGATGTCGAGCCAGCCACGCGTGAATGTGAAGTCGAAGTATGTTTTGGTGACTTGAAGGAAGGGCAGTGGGTGGCCAGACGAGCTCACGAATTTGGGTTTATTATTCGGTACGAACAAGGTAATGACGCGTTGACTGGGTATACATATGAACCGTGGCATATCCGCTATGTTGGCAAAGGCCTGGCTGCTGAACTAAAAGCGACTAACCAAACTATGGAGCAGTTCTTTGGATTGCCTGCGCCAGTGTCATACGGCGCGTTATAGCCCTACAACGCGTTTTAAGCGCCATGAGACGTCCGGTAAGGCACTTGTCGACTGAATATGCAATGGTGCACTCTTTTTCTGCAAGGGAGTAGAGATTAAGGCCGTACCAACCACAGAACCAGAGGGCTTGTCTACGTCAATCGGCTCGGCCCTGAGGCTGACGGTAATATCACTGCCACGCCATGTAAGGATAGTCTGATCATCTTTAATATAAGACGTATTCTGCGCGCCCCAGCTGAAGGCATAATCCGCAACTTGCTGATTAGCTTTTAAGACAGTTACTTCTTGGTAATTTTGATGAGCACTGGAGAGTAATGGCACGCTGTCGCTCATGGCGCGACCAACGGTTGGTGCGCCCATAATAACTGCTACGGTAGTAATTTTTCGCCCACCGACAGTGGTTGTACCCGCTGCCATAAAACAACCACCAGCCTCATCGGTATTGCCGGTTTTCATACCAATAATTCCTGCCTGGCCAAGCACCCGATTTGTGTTGCGGATTTCGCCAGCAACCGGTAAGGTCGCAGAGGTCTGGGCCATAATCTCGACTATTATTGGTTCATTTAAAGCCGCCAGGCCCAGCAGTACTAGGTCTTGGGCTGTGCTGACGGTGCGCGGCGAGAAGCCACTCGGTTCTGCAAAGAAACTATTCTTCATGCCAAGACTTCGCGCTAAATCGTTGGCGTAGGTTGCATAGGCATCAAGTGAGCCAAATGCCCACCGTGCAAGCGTCTCAGAAATATTATTTGCCGAAGGCAGGAGTAACGCCTGTAGCGCCTGATACTCCGTCAGTTCTTGGCCTAGTTCAACCCGTACATTCGAACCGTCGTTATTGAGGTAGTAGTTGTACGAGGCAATATCAACCTCATCAATAACAATTCGCGGCATAGCTTCTCCTTGAATGATCGGCTTTTTCCGTAAGACTGCCAGTGCTGTCATGATTTTAGCCACACTTGCCGTTGGCGCCGTCTCTTGTGCGCCATTAACCTCTAATAGTCCATATTCTGGGTTACCTATGGCTGCTTGACCGTAACCAGGCCAGACGATATTTGTCGGCTGACTCGAGTCAGTCGTTATAACCCTGGTAGAGGCCTCTGCTACCGGCAAAGGTAACTGAAAAGAAATATAGCCGTAGGTCAGACTAAAAACCATTAAAACCAGCACTATGAAGCCTCGACGGACAAGCTTTCGCTTTTTCGCTCGTCGCCGCTGACGCAGCTGTATTCCTTGATAATCGATGATTCTCATGCTTATTATGCTTTGCTTTAGTGTATCAGAGGTTGAGAAAAGATGGATTATCAGCTAAAATCATATCCGTTCTAAACAGTTCTATTGGGACGTCGCCAAGTGGTAAGGCACCAGGTTTTGGTCCTGGCATTCGGGGGTTCGAATCCCTCCGTCCCAGCCATGAAAAAAGCATTACTTCAGTGGTGCTTTTTTCATGCTTCAGAGCGGGATTCGAACGGGTATGCCTTGAATGGCATACCCCGGCACTTTTGGAGATTTATCGACAAAAGCGAATCCCTCCGTCCCAGCCAAGAGCCATAGAATGAATTCTAATGTAGATGATATTCCTCTTTGTACATATCTAGAAAATAACTATTTCGTTGATTTCTGGCGTACTTTTACTGTAGTCTCTATAGCCAACCCACTTCGGTGTTACTTTAAAGATAGCCGTATCTGGTAGATTTAGATAATAGGGAGTCGATGGACTTTCTTTGTTAAAAAATAATTGCTTCGTCTTTTCAATCAGAGTTGGGTTATTTATTCGTTCTGCGTATCCCTCGTATTGAACGGTAAGCATATCAAAGCCAATGACAAAAGCAACTTTACTATTTCTTTGAATGTTCTGGTATTTTCGTGAATGCATTGATGTCTGAAAATATAGCTCAAGATCATCTCCTTCTACGAACGCAACGAGCGCAGACTCAGGAGCCATACTCAACATATCTATGGTGGAAATTGTTGCGAGCTTGTTGTTTGCAAAAACAAGCTGTATTTTCTTTGTCAATCTCATTCAGCAATTATCTCATATTGTGTCTGTCGAACCCCTCCGCTCCGAAAGGATCTAAGATTGCATCCTTACCTTAAGGCTTTAGCGAAGACCCGTATCTCTTTGTGCCGGCTGACATATACTGATTGATAGCACTATCAGTCGGGATGGCTACAGCAGAGCTATTGCGTCCGGTAAGTTCAGCCGTTGGAGTACCGTCGCTATTTACATAATTATTGCCTTGCAAGCCAGCAGATTCGAATCCAGCGAGACTAACGGGTGAAGCTGACATAGCCGCAGCATAGCTACTCAATGTGGTGTGGCTGACGCCAGTATTGGTCGAGAAAACTCTTCCACTACCATTAGCGTAGACGTTCCCGTTAACAACAGTCTTCGGAAGTCCAGAGTGAGGGCTGTTAGCTTGGTGAAAAATTGCACTGAGCGATGTTGAAGCTGCGCTATTAGTTAACAGCACACAGACTGGAGTAGGTGCACCACAATATAGAGTGGAGTTAGGGTAGGCAACAATATTGTTAATCATGAGGTCAACGCGGGGCATCCAATCCATTGTTTGGACGTACGGGCGAATCGTGTCTCGATCGCTGCCATACCCGGAATCGCAGAGCGGCTTGGAAGGATCTGCACAACCTGGCTTTGAACGACTGTCAGTATATATGCCGATAGGGTTGGCACCACCAACGACTGTGTTATTGACTAACTTAATACCTGACGAACCAGCTAGTTTAACCGGCTGTCCAGAACCACTGGCACGAATAAAGCTGTTGATGAGCAGCAAACCATCAGAAATTTCGAAGAAGAGACCGGTGCCAGTATTATCAAGAATCTTGGTGTTTGCAACCACAACCTGGGAGTTACTTTGATCAAACCAGATACCATGACTCTTATTATTGGCAATAAGGCTATTCAAAACCTTAGTACCTTTTGTGCGACTAGTCTTAAATGCGCCGCTCTGGGGTGAAGTAGTGAATTCACTGAAGTAATTCATATCTGTAATTTTAACCGAGTCAAGAGTAAGGTTGTCAGTATAGGAGGGGTTAATGCCCATCCAAGCAGAGTTTGTAACCGTCGATTTTTGGATCAATGAACCTGTATTAAAGTTTGAACCGGCATTGGCGTAGACCACACCAACAAATGCGTAATTTGAAATTTCTACATTTCTGAGTATTGAATTGTCAGCAGTGCCGTTATACAAGATAACCCCATAGTCATCGGCCGTCACTGAATAACGGGTCATGACTATACCTTCAATTACCGTGTCAGCAGCAGCTATGTTCATGAACCTCAATCGACCCGAAGTATTGCCTGATACTTCTATGCCAGGCTTTGCGGCGTCGCTAGATCGCATATACAAGCGCTTATTGGCACTGTCGACCCAAAACCGGCCTTCACGATCAACTGATGCCTTGGCAGATACTTGCTGGAGTTGCGTGGCTCCAATCCAGGCTTGGTCAGGATATTTACCGACACCATCCCCAGTTAAGTTGCCGCCGGTCGAGAATGATATGCCATGGGCATCGGTAACTGGTCTTGGCGTATACGCGATATAGGCCAGGCTTCCTTCTGTTGTCCAGCCACCACTCACTGGTTGTGCACCATTAAATATCGGTGTTTCCCCAGGGTAGGCAACAATCCGAAGCCCGCGCTTTGTGTCACTAATGGTCATATTGCTCTGGTTTCGGTAAACGCCTCCACGAACCACAATGCTATCCCCAGCCGCAGATAGGCTGATCGCCCTCGAAAGGGTAGCCACTGGGCTAGAAGCCGATGTTCCGGTATTGCTGTCCGAGCCGTTGGAAGCCACATATCTTACTGTACCTGGCAACGAGCTCAAACTATATGTTATCGGTAAGCTTGCGCCTGCTGTCTGTGAATCAGTCGTAGTACAGCTAGCACCTCCGAATTGGATGGCCTTGCCGTCAGATGCACCACTATCCGTTACCATGGTCGCACACTGCTCAAGACTCGCTGCTTCCAGCTCGATATTGGCAGTCGGTGAAGCAGCAAAAGACAAAAATAGCTGTACGGTGCCTGCCATTATGGCGAATGCACCGGCAAATATAAGGGCTCTTCGTTTAGTTAGCTTGAACATCATTCACCTTTACCTCGCCGTTATTCTCAGTTTGAACATAATGGTTGTTGTAAACATAGGTGCCTTTGGCTGAGAATGTAAATGAATATGTGGCGTCAGGACCAATAGGCTCTACAGAGTCCAGGGCAGGGAATGAGGAATGATCTGGTTGTGGGTTAGCGGCTATCCGATGCGGTTCATTTGTTTTGTTGACCCACTCGACGGTTGCACCGACCGGTATTTCTAGTGTTTGTGGCAAGTAACCCGTATCAGTGATCTCAACAACAAATTTCTCGGTTGCAGGCTGGGTGATCTGTTGCGCGACATCATCTTTGCTAGCTATTGTCCAAACAAAAAGGCTAACAATTATTATGAGCATTGCAGCAAGCACTAGGCCTGGCTTAATTGATTTCTTGGTAAATAGCTGTCCGAATTTAATGCTTGCCATTATCATTGACTCCCTGTCGTAATCATTGCTGCGTTTGAAGGTGCTCCAGGATTACCGGAAGTATCGATTGCTACTACCTTGTAGGTGTAGGTAGTGGCATACTTTGTGTTGCCATCACCGTAGCTTCTGCTTGTGGTCGACCCGATCTTTAGACCATTCCTATAAACGTCATATCGGGCGATACCGACATTGTCATATGGCGCTGTCCAGGTAAGGTTGATTTGTAGGGCTGATGCGCGGACAGCTTTGAGGTTTGTAGGCGGTCCTGGTGGAGTCGTGTCTGACCCGATATTATCAATATTGACGGTCACTGATGTCGCAGTCTTGGTGTTACCCGATGTATCTCGCGCTATTGCAGTTACAGCAACAGTACTGTCTGGAGCTAGCTGGGTGTCCCAAGTGATTGCATATGGTGCAGAGGTGTCGGTACCTATAAGATAATCGTTGGCATAGAATGCGACAGATGTTATTCCACGGTTATCACTGGCGTTAGCAGACATCGTCACAGAACCACGGACAGTGCCAGCTTGCGGTGAGGTTAATTGCACAACTGGTGGTTCTGTGTCCGGAGCAGCCGGTGTTGCCACCGTCAGTGCATTACTTGCTGCACTGGTGTTATTCGCAGCATCAAGCGCCTTAACGGTATACGTATAGCTAGTGCTGGCATTGACAGTTTGATCAACATACGACACCCCAGTTGTATAGGCTAGGAGAGAACCGTTCCTATGCACTGCGTATCTAGTCACAGCCACGTTATCACTTGAGGCGTTCCATGCCAGGCTAACGGAATTGTGACTAGTTGAAACCGAGCGAAGACTGCTTGGCGCTGATGGAGCTGCAGTATCTACTGGAGAGTTGTTGATCGTAACAGTTACTGATGCTGAAGTCGTGCTGTGTCCGGCGCTGTCGTAGACAACAGCGTGAACATCAACCGTGCTGTTTGGAGCTCTCGTCGTATCCCAAGTAATTGTGTAAGGTTGTTGTGTGATCGCCCCTATCAAAAAGTCATTTGCATAAAATTCCAGCTTACTTATGCCTATGTCGTCAGACACTTCAGCTGTCATCGCCTCTTGGCCTGAGACTGTACCGGCAGTGGGCGCAGTCAAGCGTACTGTTGGCGGAAGATTGTCATTACTGATGATAACTGTTGTGACTGGACTATTGCCAACATTACCAGATGTATCGATTGCCTTGGCCTGAAGACTGTGAGTCCCGTTGGCCTTTGTAGTAGAGTCGAAACTAGCTGAGTATGGGGCAGTAGTATCGGTTGCAAACCGGGCGCCGTCCAGCCAGAATTCAACAGATGAGATACCGACATTGTCGGAAGCCGATGCGCTCACATCAACCGTATCTGTCACAGTTGAGTCTGCTTGCGGTGAAGTAATTGAAGTAACCGGTGCGGTTGTGTCACTGGATGTTATACAGTTTGTGCCATTACCAGTTGGAACACATGCTTGGTCTGCGCTGAGAATAACTCGATCAACCTTTACGCCATTCTCCCGACCAATTAGCTTAAAATTGTGCATTCCTGCACTCAATGTAAGATTGATTTTGTTACTGACTGTCGCTGTCCGGTAATCGACCCACACCCATGCACCTGCAGTTAATGGGCTGTCCCCAACCACAATTCCACAGGTTGAATCGTCAACTTCTAATATGAATGAGTCGCTGCTCGCACCCGAGGACATCATCCGACTCCAAAAACGATAGGTACCAGTGACGGGTACATCGACTGAAAAAGTTGCTACACCTTTGTCGGTTGCTTGCGGCGGACAGGCAGCCATAACCGGCTGTGTAAAACCAGCAAGCAGCATACCTAAAGATACTGCTGTAGATAGTATAGTTCTTTGAATACCCAACGAACGTCTCACGCTCATTTTTTACCCTCTCGTTAACAAGAGTGTACAACGAGTAAGTTAATATCGCAATTATGCTTTTTTTATTTTGCGTATTTTAGCCATGCGAACTTCTTTAAACCCGTGTGCACTCAAGATTAAATCCATCGAGAAAGTGAAACGATAACAAAAATACCAATGGCGTTAAGGATAAAAGCGAGCAGAAAGAACTGCCACTGCTTGATTTTAGAGACGCCAAGCATACTGACCCCAATTTCGTCAGGGAAGGGTGATGCGATAATGAAAGCGCCTACGAGTGGCAAAAGCCAAGCGAAATAAGGACTTTTGAATAGTATTTTTATTTTTGGCGTCTGCAAACGGAGTAGTACTGGTCGCAGTTCGTCAAATACTTTATCTCGCACAAACCGAAACATTACATAGTCGCCGATCATGGCACCAGCTCCTGCAAGTAAAGCAACTTCGATCGGATGAAGCTGATCTGCTAAATGATAGAGTACGATAGCGGCAGGTGCGACCGTAAAGGTTGATACAAAGAAAATTCCAACAATAAAGGCACCGACGTAACCAAGATTACCAAGTGTGTTAATTGCAGAATCTAAAAGAGGTGTCTGCGCAAGAAAGTACACCAGGATTAAGCTGAGGACGAGCAGTGTAGTGTTCTCATATTTCCAACGGCGCCACTTGGTTATCGACTGCCGCCACGAGTCAACAGCGTTATTGTTTTTACTCATGCTTACTATTATACCCGGGTAGAAGGCTTGGCACCTGGAGCGAGGCATAAATGGCCGTAAAGATCAACGATCCAGAGCTTGTGTCACAATGCCGTCGCAAATGCCGAAAGAGCAGATAAGAGGCGTTCGTTAGCAATTTTCTCAATAGCTACAGTCGCTTGATTCTTATAGCGTTGTATCTGTGATTCGGCCTGTGAAAAATAATCACCCTTGTCAAGCAATGCAACCACTTGCTGATGGGTACTAGCCTGTTCCAGTAAACGTTTTAGTCTAGGCCTGTCAGGTCCGCTAAGGGCAAGTAATATAGGTAAGGTGTAGTTGCCTTCTACATAGTCATAATTTGCCGTTTTTCCGATCCCAGACTTCGTCTGGTAAAAATCCTGGATGTCATCTTGAAACTGGTAGGCAATACCATAATTCTTTGCAAAAATCTGTAAAGCTTCTTCGTCAGGCTGACTAACTTGTACGAGCTTTCCACCAAGCAAGGCTGAAGCGACAAATAGACTGGCGGTTTTACCTTCAACGGACGTAATGAGGTCTTCTAGAGTTCGCTTGACGTCATAGCGGCTAGTGATCTCTTGAGCTTGCCCTTTACACATCTGAATAATCGTATCGGCCACTATTTGACCGCATGCTGCGTCAATTCGTGCAGCTATAATGCACGCCTGTGCCAACAAGTAATCTCCCGCCAATAAAGCGGTGTCAGTACCTTCAACAGCACTAATCGTTTGCACGCCCCGCCTTACAGTCCCTTTGTCTAAAATGTCATCGTGAATCAGGCTCGCGATGTGTACGAGCTCAACCGCACACGCTGCGTTTATAACGTTGCTATCAATCGGCTTTCCGGCACACTGCACAATGGTGAACAACAGCTTTGGCCGTTGTCGTTTTCCTGCCGAAGCCAGAATGCGCTCCAGCCCTGGAATCGATGTAGTTGCGACACGTTGTAACTGTGCGTTCAGTGACGATAGAGCTGCGGCAATTGCATCAAAATCATCGCTAACTGTTTTCATGCAAATTACTCTCCATGCCTAAACTATAGCTAAGCTTAAGAAGATAATTATGGCTCAACGATGAGGAATCCGGCAGTTTCTGGCTCAAAGTGATCATGATAAATATATTCACCGGTTTGATTTAGTGTAATTGTCTTATTATACCCGGCTCGTACCAGCACTTCTTCTTCGCCGCCATATGCCGAATGCTCTGGGTGCTCACCAAAAGCAATCTCTCGATCTTTTGCATCTTGGTTACTGATCGTTAGGGTGTCGCAGCGCTTTGCCTTGGTCGTAGCAGGATTCATGACACCGTCTTTGATAATGACCTGATGATTCTGGAGTCGTCCTTGGCAGGCACCTGTCGGCTGATCGCCAATTTGCGCAATACCTTCTTTTTGTGCGAGCTTAGTGGTTATGTCAGTAACAGACATATTGCTGTACAGATTATTCATGATAAAGATTGATCCGCCAACCGTCACAAGTATCAAGCCAACTGTCGCAACAAAGAACACAATATTGTAAAACGGTTTGGGCCCGCGACCAAGATGCAGGAAAAAGAAAATTTGAACAAGCATTTGGATGATTGCGAACCCAAGGATAGTGGCAATCAGCACATTACCGGTCACAGTCTTATTAACCACTAAACTATATGGGATAAGTGTGAAAAAAAGTGACAGAACGAAGCCTATGACGTATGACGCCGTGGGGTTGTGTTCTTTGGTTGGTGAGTATGCGTGTTGTGTCTCTTTCATAATTTTAGGCAAATGACATTAGATAAACGACTGTGAAGATAAATATCCAAACAATATCTAAGAAATGCCAGAATAAGCTTAAGAGAGCTAGTTTACGGACTAGTGGCGCATTCAACCCGCGCTTGTTGACGTAAAACAGTATGGTTCCTAGCCATAATAGGCCAGACGTAATGTGCAACCCATGTGTGCCGACAAGCACAAAGAAAGAGGACATAAAGGCGTTGGTTCGAAGCGTTTGTCCTTCGTGAATGAGTTCTTGGAACTCTCTAATTTCAAGGCTCAAAAAGAGCAGGCCTAAGAAGAATGTGATACCAAACCAGGCCAGGACCTGAGTTTTGTTTGAACGACGAGCAGCAATCATACCGAGACCACAGGTAAAACTACTGGTAAGTAAAATAAGCGTTTCAATTAAAGCTAGTCCTGGGCTGAATAGTTCAGCACCGTCAGGCCCGCCAACCGTGCTTTCGCGCATCACTGCATAGACCGCAAACAAAACCGCAAACATGAGCAAGTCGGTCATGAGATACACCCAGAAACCGAACATCACACGGTCGTTAGCTGCTTCTTCGTGGCTCATTTCGTGGTCTAGTGTTGCTGCGTGTGTCGTCATCTTTTACGCCTCACAATACTCATAGCCCAGCTAAGAACTATACGTATGAATTCAATTAAGCCCATTTCCTCTTTTTGTTGGATGCGTGACTTGGTCGCACTTGGTAATTTGGCGGCAGCATCTTCACGCGCTTTAACTTCCTTGGCTGTGATGGTGTATTCACTTTCATCATCAAATGTGCGCTTGATAAGACACCACAGCATACCGATAAATGATGCGACGACCAGCCAGATAATCTCCCAGATAAATCCAAATCCAATCAGGAATGCAAATATTGAAATATAGATACCTGATGCCGTGTTCTTGGGCATGTGAATGTCTTCGTAGACTTTTTTGAATCCACCATCAAGTTTCATTTCATAAAACGCATCACGAGTGGAGACAGCTGGAATGCTTGTGAAATTGTACGACGGAGGTGGTGAAGGCGTTGCCCATTCTAACGTGCGTCCATCCCAGGGATCGCCTGTTTTGTCTGCAAGCAGATGTCGTTGCATGATGCTGGCGATGATTTGTACTAGCTGCATAGCCACACCAATCATAATAATGATGCCACCGATGAGAGCCATGATAAAGAAAGGTTGCCAGCCGGTTGATGCCTCGTAATGATCCATACGGCGTGTAGCACCCATAATTCCGAGTACGTAAAGCGGCGTAAAAGCCATCAAAAAGCCAACTATCCAGCACCAAAAGGCATATTTTCCAAGACGTTCATTCAACCGGAAGCCGGCCAGCTTGGGGAACCAGAATGCCAAACCGGCAAAAATCCCAAACAGTACGCCGCCAACAACCATTGTATGGAAGTGAGCGACCAAAAACAGGCTGTTGTGCAGCTGAAAATCCGCCGGTGGAACAGCCAGAATGACACCTGCCATGCCACCGATCGCAAATAGGCCGACAAATCCAAGGAACCACAGCATCGGGGTCGAAAACTTGATCATGCCTTTATACATGGTTGCTATCCAGGTAAATACTAAAATAGTCGTCGGTATAGCAATCAATACGGTCATAACACCAAAAAAGGCGTTGACATTGGCGCCGGCACCCATGGTGAAGAAGTGGTGCAGCCATACAGATAAGGCAAGGCTAGACACGCCGATCATACCCAACACGTTTGAGGTGTAGCTAGCGATGCGCTTTCGACTGAATGTCGTCACAATTTCAGAGAACACGCCAAAAGATGGAAGCATCAAAATATACACCTCGGGGTGACCCCACATCCATATAAGGTTTGTGTACATCATTGGGTTACCACCGCCAGTTGTAGTGAAGAAATGTGTACCGAGATAGCGATCGAAGAACAGCAAAAATATCGTGGCCGTTAACAGCGGGAATACCGTCACCGCCATAATCATGCTGCACAGTGAACCCCAGGTGAACAGCGGCATTTTCCAGAGCGTCATGCCCTTAGCACGCATTTTTAAAATAGTCATAATAAAGTTGATCGCACCAAGTGTCGTTCCGATACCTGATATCTGCAAACTCCATATCCAATAATCAACACCAACACCTGGGCTGAACTCAGTTCCGGATAACGGCGCAACAGCCAGCCAGCCCGTTGCCGCATACTCTCCGCCAAGCAAAAAGAACATGTTGACCATAACGACACCACCAACGTATAGCCAAAATCCCAAGGAATTTAAAAACGGTGATGCCAGATCTCGTGCCCCAATCTGCAAGGGCACGATGTAGTTAATAAGCCCGAAGATAAAGGCCATGGCCACAAAGAACACCATGATGTTGCCATGAGCTGTAAAGATCTGCTGGTAGTGATCCGCTGTTAGATAGCCCTGTGAAGATCCTGAAGCCAAAGCCTGCTGGAGCCACAACATAATGGCATCGAGCCCTCCGCGCAGTAGCATAAAGCCACCGACCAAGAAATACATAATGCCAATGCGTTTTGGATCAACTGATGTAAGCCACTCGTTCCAGAGCCATTTCCAGCGCTTTGTATACGTAATCAAGACGATAGCACCAACGACGAGCAATATGAATGCGATGGAGCCACCAATAGTAAACCACTCATGTGGCAACGCCCGACCACTCAACTTACCAATTAAAAATTCCCTCATTCTGACTCCGTATGATGGTCGTGCGACCCGGTATATTTCATAAGCATATTACCATACAAGTCTTCTTCAGATCGTGAATACAATACTGGCTCGTTATACTCGCTTGGCTCCAGTAGCTCCTGGTACTCTTTCGCGTCAAGCGTTTCACCAGAACTCTTAACAGTATTCACCCATTGGTAAAAATCATTTGCTGTTGATACCCGTGTCGTGAACCGCATGCCTGCAAAACCAGGCCCATTGATTTCGGCAGAGCTTCCGGTGAAATCGCCAGTCTCAGAGGCAATTAAATTCAATCGGTTAACATGTCCGGTCATCGCATATAGCTGACCGCCAAGATGAGGAATCCAAAATGAACTCATTGGCGTTTCATCGGCTGACAGCTGGAACTCTAGCGGCGTATCAATCGGTACCTGCACAAAGTTAACGGTTGCAATGTTTTGCTCGGGATAGATAAACAGCCACTTCCAACGCATGGCTACCACTTGAATGACCATAGGATCGGTGTTTGCATAGATGGGCTTCTGTGGTTGCAGCTGATGCGTTGCTGGCCATAGAACAATTGCAATAAGCAAAGCCGTTATGGATGGGATGATCCATAGGTAGGCGCTGAATAATTTGCCATGGGTGATATCGGGCGCATATGTTGCGTTGTGATTTGACTCTCGATATTTCCAAGCGACAAAATAAAACAAAAGTAGAGTTGGTACGGCGATCTCCAGCAGAAGAACCGTCACCGTTACGAGCAATTTGTACTGTTCCGTGGCCACATAACCCTTAGGATTTACGAGTGCAACATCGGTGTCTCGCAAGAGTAGCGAAACGAGTCCTGCAAGCGAACATAGTCCCAGCACGACCAACACAATGGGTCTTAAGCTGCTGGATTTTTTAGTACGTTTTGCCATACCCTGGGTTTGTCCTTCAAGTTAAGTCTAACTATAGCATAATCATAATCAAGCGTTACAACGATAGTAAATGCTGGTTACTGCTTGGCTCGCAATACGCCATGATACACTTGAAGCAATGCTTGGTGCTTACTATCAGCTCACGAAACCTCGTGTGATGTATGGCAATTTAATAACTACTGTTGCTGGCTTTCTTTTTGCGGCACAAGACAGCATTGGTTGGTCGGTATTATTTTTCACAACGGTCGGCACTTCACTGGTAATTTCAAGTGCTTGCGTCATTAATAATTACTTAGACCAAGATATTGACCGCAAGATGGAGCGTACGCTGAATCGTCCGCTGATAACTGGCGTTGTGAAGCCAAAGAATGCACTGATTTTTGGCATCATGCTGCTAATTGGCGGCCTCACAATTCTCTACACCAGAACGAACCTCTGGGTGACAGGCATTGGTATTTTCGGCTACGTAACTTACGTCTGGCTTTACGGCGCATTGGGCAAGCGCCAAAGCGTGCACGGAACACTCATCGGTAGCATTTCAGGAGCAGTGCCAATCCTGGCGGGATATATAGCTGTAACGAATAATTTCGATGTGACGGCACTTTTATTGTTTATGGCTTTATTCTTCTGGCAAATGCCCGAATTTTATTCAATCTCAATCTTTAGAAAAAAAGAATACGCAAAAGCTGGAATCCCTGTCAGTGCCGTTGTTCGCGGGGTAGAGAGTACACAAAAACAGATAGTAGCCTATACAATCTTGACGATTCTGTGCATGGTAGCACTGGCGTTCACTGCAAAAGCAAGCATGACGTATCTCATCGTAATCTCACTAACATCGGCTTACTGGCTGCTACAAACTGTGCACGGTATTCAATCAACACAGAGCCAGATATGGGCACGCAAAAACTTTCACCTGTGCATTCGCGTTCTGCTGATTTTTAGTTTTCTTATTGCGATTGATACCTATTTGGTATAATGAACTTATGCTTATTATTCTTCATGTAATTCTGGCAGTTTTAAGTCTAGCGATTGCCACAGCTAACTATTTTGCGCCAGTCAAAAAACTGCTCACTGTAAGTTACAGTTTTGCAGGGGGCACCTTAACAAGTGGCGTGCTCCTCATTATTTTTAACAATTCATCAGTTATGCGGACTTGCCTAACGGGCATTATCTTTTTCGCGACCATCAGTACACTTAATGAACTAGCTCGGACAAAATTATCCACCATCCCACAGGACTCTTCACTATAAGTTAAGTTTTTGCGAGGGCTTACAGGCACTAACTGTTATTTAAAGATGCTATCTTGCTGCTTGCTGATAATATCGACTGCCTCAGAAGCAGTGACAATTTTAGCTTGTTGCGCTTTCACATAGTCCAACTGTTTTATTAGATCCTCGGTTTTGACACCATAGTCACCCGAATCGTCGCCTACCTTGTGATAGATGATATTGATCCACAGTCGGCGACTGACAGCAAAATCAACGGTCTTTTTAAAGTCTTCAAAACTAATGGCAGGCGTAATGGTGATACCGCGCAAGCGATAACGGTTCATGAGCAAACTATCAAAGCCAGTTTCAGTGGTGCGTACATAGCTGTATGCGTCACGGGCATGATCTTCAACACGGTCATCAAACGAACCATACGGATAGGCCAGACCACGGACATCAGGAAACTCGGACTCAAGTATCAATTTACTAGCATTAATATCATAATCAAGATTGCTGTCCGACAAACGTGCCAGATTACAATGCCGCAATGAGTGAGACGCAATCTCGTGGCCCTCTTTGGCCAGCTGTTGAACCTCACTTAAATTCATATAGCCCGACAAAAGTGACCGGAACGATTCAGCGATAATATTCTGTGATGATTTAATGCCACGCTGATCCATCAGTGGCTTAGCTGTCGTATAGACATCTGCCCATCCGTCATCGAATGAAACAGTTATCAAGGGATCATTCAGCTCATATGAGTCAAGAAGACGTACGGATTCTTCATAGATGTTCATAGAGCCTAGCGATGTAATTTGTGAGAAGAACCGCAACTTGACGGTATCAGCCTTGGGCATAAACACTACAGTCTGGGATGTCTTACCGTTACTGGGGTTCAAAAAAACCAAATCAGTGTAGCTACGGATACTGTCCGCAGTCACTTCTTCAGCGACAATCACGGCTTTTGCGTTATCAAGAATATATGACGTCTCAAATTTATAAACTGCACCGGCTTGAATTGGAATATACTCCATGTACCATCCAGCTTGACCACCCTTATCGCCGGAGATGTTTGCAAAGGTATGGACAGTGTTATTGACCTTATCATGCAAAAATGAGGCCGAAACATTGCCAACCGTGCTATTGCGGTAGCCGAACGGCAACTCTGGTTCGTTGACATTTGATGCTTCAAACCGAGCGTTTGGGTTGAGCTCATCTGACCACGAACTGCTTGATTGTTTGAGCATATCTTTGGAGACCGTAAGTATTTGACTTGTTCCTGTCGTTGACAGCTCTCGATCATCAGTCTCTTCGCTACAAGAGTAGTCGCGTTGTTTTCGATAGACATCAGGATGTGCAACAATTTCCCGTGTTTTTAAGAAGCTCAATGCTGAAACGCCTGCTGAGACGAAAAAGAACAGGGCAATGAAGCAAAGCCCGACCGCCCGGGCTAGATGCATCTTTTCTTCTTCATAAACCTGTTTTGATGCTCGTTTTTTGCCTTGTGGTGCACTAGGGCGCCGCCCTAATCTCATTGCTGACCAACCTCAGCCAGCGTATCCAACGATAGCTGATATCTCTTATCGGCTACAGTCCAGCCGGTTCCTAGGTGTCGTTCGATGCGCAGCAACCGTTTGATAGCGACGCCGGCCATTGATTTAACGAACACGAATATATCGACAAAACGTAAGACGAAAAACAGAGGGAAGTGAAGCAGAATTGACCACCGTTTTGAGTAAACAGCGCCAAAAAGTGCAAAGAAAAACATCATCAGCATATCAGAAGCCACCAACAGTAGCAGGATCTGTCCGCTACCAAGTATAGTTACTCTAAGCGGCAGCAAAATCGCCATTTCAAGAGCAAATACTAGTGTTTTAAGTATCTGATATGCCAAGTAAGCATCAATTGGACTAGGCTTGAGACCAATACGATGATTGATAATGCTTTGAAAATAGCCTTTGGACCAACGAGAGACCTGTTTATAGTAACCCCGAAGAGTTTTAGGATCTTGCGTGTAGTTTATGGCAGTTTTTATATACTGGATACGACCAAGTTTTTTACGATATATCTGAAGAGTCATATCAAAATCTTCAGTGACACTTTTTGCAAAGAAGTTAAGTTCTGGCAAAATTTCTGTTTTATATATACTGGTCGGGCCAGGCATGACGGGAATAACTCTAAGAAATGATTCGATACGCCTATTTACGACCTGGCCAAACGCGTAAAGGCAGGTACGGTATGAGCTTATCCAGTTTCCTCGCATGCTCTGCACCACACCGATAGCAGCACAGAATTTTTCTGGATCCAAATCGCGTCTTATGATTCGAAAATAATTTCGTGAGAAAACACTGTCTGCATCGGCCACATGCATCCAAGAATAATTCTTGATAATTTTGAAGTGATTGATAGCTTTGTGTAGGGCTAATGCCTTGCCGCTGCGTTCGACTTTTAAGACATTTGCGGCACCAAGTCGTTTAGTGGCTACGCCATACGTTTCGTCAGAAGAGTTGTCGTCAACCACAAAAATGTGATGCTTACAGATTCCTGCACTCATGGCGGACTTGAGAGTTGCATCGAGAATCACTTCTTCGTTGTGAGCTGCGATCAATAGACACAAACGTTTGTTCTTTGGTATTCGCTTACAACGGTGGCACTTGACGAGCATTTTCCTAAACTCCAGACTTTATTAGTCGCAGTTATTTTCGAAATGCCCACCCTCTTTTCTTTTTAAAGAACCGCTGCCTCTATTGAGGCGTCGTCCCACCACGTCTTTATCATCTGCTTACGGTTAGTTTGTCAGATATTTGCCAATTGGACAAGCTTTGTTGTAAAGAAAGTATCAACTACCTCATTGCGCGGCCAGGAAATCGGGGTGTTCCCACATCCGTTTGCTCTTGTAGTCTTTGACAGCATTAATGTACGGTAGTGTGGTGGGTGTGTACCATCGGCCCGAGAACCACTCGCCGACACAGCCCCAAACATCTCCTGCTGCATAGGTGGCGCCTTTTTCAACTGAATTCAACCAGGTCATATTTCCTTCATAACAGTCACGCCACACCGCATAGGTATAATCTGCGTTGTAAGCTGTTGAGTAATATGGACTGTAGGTTCCGGCGGCGAGGCCGCTGTTATGGTATTGGTAGCGTACTTGCAAGATACCAACAGATTCGGGGCATTGACCGTTAACTAATTGATTATTTGGTGGCCAACACAGGGCTGGATCGGTCGCATAATCGCCACCAGTTCGATGGAACCACCATGACTCTTTGACAGCTTGGGCACGGGCGATATCTTCATCGATACCCCATTTACAAGATGCCCACTGAAGTATTTCGTCAGTTGACCCGGTATAATTACCGGTTACTCTAGAAAATTCGGTGTTGCCACCAGTACCTTTGGTGTTGTTATAAGTTGTATTTGCCGGACGAACTTCTGGCATAGACCTAACGCGAGCTGCGCATTCAGCATCACTGGGCAGTGGCGAGCCAGGCGGTAAAGTGACAAATTGTACTGAACTAGCCGTTGAAGTACCGGCGCTAGAACCCTGGCCACTTGTATTATTAGATTTTTTGGAAGTTTTAGAATTGCCTGTTGTTGGTGTAGCTTCGCTACTAGGTGCGGCTTGCTCGGTTGGTTGCTGTAAGTTTAGAGCAATAGCCACAGAGTCCAGGGCGTCTCCAAGCTTTCCGGCAGGACCAGTTGGGATAGCATCAAGTCGAGACGGCGGCAGAGCAATGAAGATACCGAACGCTACCGCCGCGATCATCGCTGGCCATGCCAATTCGCTAACCCAGAGCCAGCTGAGTCCTCGCCGCACATGATGAGCAAGTCGACGTGTTCTCGGTGCAGATCTTGAAAACTTTTTGCGTTTTGGATGTTTCATGTCTTGGCAACAACTATACTTGCCATAACATATAAAGCAATACCTTTTTGCCCTAATGTCCACTACGTGAAATAAAACGACCCCTGGGTAAAGGGGTCGTTTCTTGTATTGTCTAATTTACTACTAGACTAGTTAAATTTGCGACGCTGAGTGACTAACGAAACCAAGTAAGCCGTCATTCCAAAACCAAAACCAACGACAAACACATTGGAAACACCGGTTTTTGGTAACGTAGTTGTAGCTACAGCCTTAACCACAGGTTCTGGCTTTACGGTAGAAGTTGAGGATGTTTGAGGGATGTTCAACCGGATTTTTGCCAGGTCACAGCCAGCTTGTGGTTGATCTTTAACGAGACTATCAGCGGTGTAGCAAGCCTCGTTGCTGAGAACAAGCTTGTTTGTTGTAGCGGTCACTTTCATATCAACAGTTTTACTAGCAGACTCACCTGGAACGAGGTTTTTAAGCTCAAATGAAATGGTGCGCTGAGCTGGGTTTTCAACAGACTCCAAACCTTCAGGA
The DNA here is from genome assembly GCA_018499905.2 of Candidatus Saccharimonadota bacterium. Lineage (GTDB taxonomy): Bacteria > Patescibacteriota > Saccharimonadia > Saccharimonadales > AQU-01 > AQU-01. Next base: position 21,789 of record JAHBAU020000035.1, read on the forward strand.
ACCTTATCGGTTACCTTAATGAAGGCAAGATCGTTATACCCACGATCATTAGCTGTAGCCTTGTTGCTAACAGTGATCGTGTAACGAACAACGTCGCCAGTTTTAACAGCAACAGCGGTCTCTTCAGTGTTCGCTTCTACCGGTGCGGTAACTGCTGCACTGGTGTTTTGAACAGTTTTAGAAATTGCACCTACAGGGTGCCAAGCTTGAACTGTTGGGGCAAACCACAGGGAAGGGACAACCACCACACCAGCGACTATAGATACTAATTTTTTCATAAATCCACCTTTCTCTAAGCAAAGCCTAGAACAGTGAATTATAATAACATGCTAGTGCTTTTTTGTCAATATTAGTATGTTAGAAATCTTCTCGCACATGCTTCATGGCGTAGTCCCAATCGGCATCAGTCTTTTTGTGAGGGTTAAAGATGTTGTCAGAGTCAAAGATGTGCTTGAGTTCTTTGAAATAGCGTGTCACTTTCGGCCCATACATCTGTTCGAGCCAGGGCCCCCTGATAATTCCGTCGTTGTGCTCTCCACTGAGAGAACCGCCAAACCTAAGAACTAGTTCATTGACCTCGCGCATTGCTGGCTCAAGCTTAGCTTTCTCTTTTGGATCTTCAAATCGCATGAGCGGGATTATGTGAAAGTTGCCATCGCCCATATGACCAGCTACCGTTGCCATCAGCTTGTATTTGTTGATGATAACCCGAAGACGAGGCAAAAACTCTGGCAAATGATGCGGCGGCACGACTAAATCATCAATAAACGGGGCAGTATGTTTATCTTTGACCTTTTTACGAAGTAAATTAAAGCTTTCTCGTCGCATAATGCGGAACTTCCAGGCCTTTTCAGGGGTCTCGGTCTCCTCGATGGCTTGCATCTTGTACTGTTTTAAATCCGCATGCAGGTTATGGATTTTTTGATTAACTTCGTCTTGTGTATGACCACTAAACTCAATAAGTATCACCAGCTTCGGGATGCCTTTAAGCAAAATGAGCGCATCTGGTATAAGGTTTAGTGCCAGCTTGATCAACCCGCCCCACCCCAAGTTCTTGCGGAAATAGGGGAAGAATTTGATGGATAGGTTGAGCGTGTAGTTATCAAATGACTCGAAGCTTAGTGGTTTATGTTTGAGTACGGTGTTGATGATACTGCCGAGTTGATCAGTTCTCTTGAGAAAACACACTAAAACACCTGTAAAGTCAGGTTTGGGCACAAGCTTGAATTGGATGTCGGTCACAACGCCGAGCGTGCCCTGCGAACCGACAATGGCCTTGGTTAGATCAAAAATTTTGGTGTCCCGGTCCCAGATGTCCCACAGATTATAGCCGGTTGAGTTCTTTGAGACATGTGGCTTGGCAGCCTTTATAGCAGCGTAGTGATTGTCCACCAGGGCAAAAACCTTGGCGTATAAATCACCTTCAAAGTTATTCTGGGCCATCTTTTTCTTGAGTTCATCGTAGTGCAGAGGTCGAACGGTGTATTCGTTGCCATCAGCCAGTACAACATTCAGCTTGGAGACATAATCCAGTGTCTTGCCATAGGTCAGAGACATCTCGCCGCCAGAGTTGTTGGCGACCATACCACCAATAGTGCACAGTTCACGTGAGGCAGGAAAAGTAGGCAGCAGCGCACCGTGTTTGAGTGTCTCGGGCTCAAAATCGCGATAAAACACACCTGGTTGTGCCTGGGCAGTGTTTGGCGAAACCGCACCGATTTGGTTGAAGTAACGCGTCATATCCATGACTATCGACTCACCAATAGCACCGCCTGACATATCTGTCCCGGCGCTCCTAGGGGTGATCGCCAAAGCTTTATTATTTTTTTTGTGGGTATTCACAAATTTGACGAGCGCTCGTATATCATCGCTGTTTTTGGGAAATACCACCATTTCCGGGCGCACTTCAAACAAACTGGCATCATGGCTATAGGTCTGTATGGTTTCAGTGCTATCTTCTATCTCACCCTGAAACACTTTTGCCAGCTCATCTTTCATGCAGAGATTCCACCTTTTCACTGTTTCTTGCGCCTTGTCAGGCGTATTGCTTATCCTTACCAAGAAATGTATCACATTTTGACCGTTTTTATGCAGCTAATTTTCGGTATCTTTCACTTCTTTGCTATAGTTATGCGTAAGCAGTATGAAACATGTGGTAATTGTTGGTGGTGGTTTTGCTGGGGTGCGAGTCGCGCGCCGGCTACATAACGTACCTGGTGTCAAGGTTACGCTAATATCAGATCAGACTGAGTTTCGCTACAGTCCAGCGCTTTATCGTACGGCGACTGGTGGACTGCGACGCGTTTCAACAATTCCGGTCAAGACGATGATCAGCCACTTGCCAGATACAGAGTTTGTCAGTGCCAGGATGACCAAGATCAATCGTGAAAAGCGAATCATCACGACCACGGGAGGCAAAAATTATCATTATGACTATGCAGTCTTAGCAATTGGAGTCGTGACAAGTTACTTCAATATTCCTGGGCTCGAGCAGTTTTCGTACAGCATTAAGTCGGCCCACGAAGTGGAGCGACTTAAGCGGCATTTGCACGAACAAATGACTTCAAGAGAAGGTCCAGATAAACATTATGTTATCGTTGGCGCTGGTCCAACTGGCGTAGAGTTGGCTGCGGCTCTCGGACAGTATTTGAAAAAGATTGCCAAAAAGCATCGAATTCGGCGCTCACGACTGGCTATCGAGTTGATCGAGGCCGCTGATCGGGTACTACCTACAATGGCGCCCGGAGCCTCAAGACGGGCCCACGCCAAATTGCGTCGCTTAGGTGTCAAGGTCATGGTTGGCCAAAAAGTTGAAGCAGCAACCTCAAATGCCTTAAAAGTAAGCGGCCGCATGATCCCGACACACACCGTTATCTGGACAGCTGGCGTTACCAACAACCCGTTCTTTAAGCGTAACAACGCTCAATTCGAGCTCGACAAGCGAGGCAAAGTTATCGTCGGTAAGCAATTGATGATCGACCAGCACACTTACGTCATTGGTGATAATGCCGCCATCGAGTTCGGAGGCCTGGCCCAGACAGCCATTAAGCATGCAAATTTTGTCGCCAAGCACATTGCCCGCACCGTTCGCTATAAACACACCTCTCTGAGCCTGTCTCTTATACACATCT
>JAHBAU020000027.1 GCA_018499905.2 Candidatus Saccharimonadota bacterium
CAATTAGGTCTTCTTTTTCGTACAAGCCAGTATGAAAACTTAAGCGAAACCTTCCGGTCCGGATCGCAAACCAGTTGGATAGCGGGTAGATTCGCTGCAGCACCCAAGCCAATGGAGCTGCGGCCAATTTGGCAATTTTAAGTGTTGTTGACGAAACTGGTATGTTTGGGATCCAGGCAAAACCCAGCCAAAGCAGCGTGAGGCTCGACATAACCGCCATCCAACCTGGCAACTGGCGGTCTACCACAAAGAAGAATGAAGTCGCAGTCAGACCAATGACCGTCCACAGAATGATTTCCAAGCTCGATCCGTACGATGCAGCCTTAAACAGCAGAGCCGCTACGTCGTCACCGTTACGCGCCCGGCGCCGAAGTTCAACTTGGGGAATGTGCGTATAGGCTTTTAGTAGCGTGATACCTAATAAACAGCCGATACCAAGCAGAAGATACAAAAACACGAGCGTCATAGTTCCATCTTATCACTTTCCAGGTCTTTTTTTGCGGTCGCCCTGGCCATAGTTCCATAACTCCGCATCCGATTTAATTGCGATTCCCGCAATTTATCACAATTATGAGGTAAAATAGATCGGGTATAAACAACGCTAAAAGTATTGCTTTTAAGAGAGGGACGGAGGAAAGATGAGTAAACGATTTTTGCTGACGCTACTAGTCATCATTCTAGGGTTTGGTGGCATATTTTGGTTGACCAGTGACAAGAAAGAAGATGGGAGCACGAGCGCAGCAACCGTTACAAATCATGTATACGGCGAAGGCGCCAAGGGTATTACTTTGTTAGAGTACGGCGATTTCCAGTGTCCGGCCTGCTATTCATATTACCCAGTGGTAAAAGCAGTCGTCGAAAAATACAAAGCCGATATTTACTTCCAATTTAGGCACTTTCCACTTGTCCAAATTCACCAGAATGCTTACGCCAGTTCTCGTGCCGCTGAAGCCGCTGACAAGCAAGGAAAGTTCTGGGAAATGTACGACAAGCTGTACCAGAACCAAGATCCAACCGGTCAAAGCGGTTGGGTTGCCAGTAGCACGCCGATGACATTCTTCACTCAATTTGCCACCGAAATTGGCTTAAACGCCGACCAGTTCACAACCGATTACAACAGCGAAGAAATAAATGATCGGATTAGTGCCGATCTAAAAGAAGCCCAAAATCTTAAGTTTAACTCCACGCCAACCTTCCTCCTTGACGGTGTCCAAATTGCTGACCCGCCAAGCCCCAACGACCAGGCCGGCTGGGAAAAACTCATTGAAGATGCTATTGCCGCCAAATCAGCCCAGTAATATTAATAAGTCCTGATTCCTGCAAGGGAAAAAGAGCAGCATGGGCAAAAAGTAATGTCTTTTTGCCGGCTTGGGTGAGAAAAAACCGTAGGTTTTGTCTCTATTAGGGGCTAATACTGGATGAATTGTTGCCAGCGGGGGCGTTTTACTCGTACTTCCACGTTATATGACCTTTTATTTATGATTTTTATTTTTATTGGCACCTTTTTTCTCCTACAAACACACTCCTATGATTGATGGCGATTATTTATCGCTCATCAACAAAAAAGTATCTCTCCCTTAACTTTTTTGTGATTTTTGTCTTCCAAGGTGTTTACAATATGAAACACCCGAAGGTACGACAATTTTCTCACTCCCGGCTCTATATGTCAACAATTTTGCTTATGCTCATACCTTTAAGCTAAAATACTCTGGTATGGGTAGCAGCTTTAACGATTTAAGTGCCGTCATTGCCATCGGCGTTGCCGTCAGCATGGTTATGCGGCTTATTCGACAACCGCTGACAATTGGCTACATTATTACCGGTATAATTGTCGGCCCCGCCCTACTCCATATAATAGACACGCCTGATAGCATAAAAATCTTTGCCGACTTCGGTATTGCCTTGCTTCTCCTCATCGTCGGTTTAGGGCTTAACCCTCGTATTGTTAAGGAAGTTGGGAAGATTGCTGCGTACATTGCCATCGGTAAAATTGTCGGCGTCACCAGCCTGGTGTATGTACTGGCTCAGTTTTTTGGGTACGACAGGACATCTGCGTTGTATCTTGGTATCGCACTCTCTTTCTCAAGCACGATTATTATTTTGAAGCTGTTAACCGATAAGAAGGAGCAAAACCGGCTGTACGGCAAGATATCTATCGGCTTTTTGTTGATTGAAGACATAGTAGCTACGGCTGTGCTCATAGGTGTATCGGCCAGTGCCTCGAGCGAAGGCTTATCAATTCAAACCGTCGGTTCTCTGCTCGTTAAAATTATTGGGCTAATAATAGGACTGGTCTTATTCCGCAACCTCATCCTTTCCAGATTCAATACCATGATCGCCAAAAGCCAGGAACTGCTATTTCTGTTTGCGATTGGCTGGGCTCTTGGGCTAGCGACACTATTTAAAGAAACTGGTTTTTCGCTGGAAGTCGGTGCACTCCTCGCTGGAGTGATGCTGGCACCACTACCATATGCCCAAGAAGCTGCGTCGCGCCTCAAACCACTGCGGGATTTTTTCATCGTGCTGTTCTTTGTGTCGGTTGGCTCGCATTTGCACCTAGAAAACGTTGCTCCCATCCTGCCAGAAGCTTTATTTTTCTCTGCCCTTGTTTTGTTTGGTAACCCGATTATGGTGCTCATCATCGCTGGTTTGTCTGGCTATACCAAAAAGACCAGCTTTAAGACATCGATGACGGGTGGCCAGATTAGTGAGTTCTCACTCATACTCATCCTGCTCGTCAATGAAGTTGGCAAAGTCGATGACAGCTTAGTAACACTCGTGACAGTCATTGGTTTGATAACTATTGCCATTTCGACCTATCTCATTACCTATAGTGATGCCTTGTACGCAATTTTTGAAGACTCGCTGAAATTTTTTGAGCGCCGAAAAGCCCGTCCAGAAAACGAGAAAGTTAAGAAATATGACGTTGTGCTGTTTGGCTACATGAAAGGTGGCCATGAGTTTATAAAAGTTTTTGAACAAATGAACAAGTCGTTTGTAGTCGTCGACTATGACCCAGGAATTATTGATACGCTGGAACATCGCGGCATTCATTATGTCTATGGCGATGTAACCGACTTGGAGCTGCTTGAAGAATTAAATCTTGAGCACACCAAGCTGATTGTTTCTACCATTACGGATTTAGGAGTTAATAATGGCATTGCCGATTGGCTGGCAAAAGTTAACCCGCGCTCTGTCTTTATTTGTATGGCCGATACTGTTGAAGAAGCGTCAGAACTATACACCAAGGGTGCAACTTACGTCATTTTGCCACATTATATTGGCAGTGAAAAAATCAGCGCCTTTATCAAACGCAGCGGGCTAAAGAAAAGCGAGTTTAATAAGTATCGAGAAAAACATCTAGCCTATCTGCAGTCACACTACGACTTGCTAGAATCAGAGAATAACGCCGCATAAAGCCAGTGTTTCTTTATGTATGATTCGGTGGTTTTCAGTAATCCAATAGGTTCTTCATGATTCATGAGTGAGGACCGAATGGCCGATGAAGATACTCCCTGATGCGGCGCAGTGACAATATATGGTTTTCGTAGAATTTTAAGCTGTTTCAGAAGCGTCTCTGCCTGTGACTGCTTGGCGCGGCGACCAACAATTAAAGTCATTTCTTCCAGAAGACGATGCAGCAATGGCCATCTCGCGGTTGGCATATGGGTGAGCATATCCTCGCCACAAATAAAATACAGCGCCGCGTCACCGAAGCGAGCACGCAGCTTTGGTAGTAGTTTTGCCGGCGTAAAGTTTGCGTCGCTAAACTCGAGTACATGTAAATTCTGGTGTGGCTTTACCGATTGCTCCAGCATAGCAACCCGATGTGCAATATGTGTCACGCCCGCTTTTCCTCGCGGCTTAACTTCGGGCGCAAAATATACCTCGTCTAAACCAGCTGCATCTTTAGCTGCCAAAGCCAGAGCTATGTGCCCAGCATGCACTGGGTCAAAACTGCCGCTCAATATGCCTATTTTCATGTTACGCAGTGCCATAAGAAACAATAAATTCTCCTTGGTGGCTAACTTTACCAACATGCAACAACTGAGTCACACAAGCAACAACTCCTGAGCTATGTTGCCCAGATCGTTTGGGCATTTCTAGCATCTCTTCTGCAAGTTCAATGCCTTGCTCTACTCGAAAGTACCCATTTTCTACACTCATTGTCATCTCCCAGGGACTAGCTTGTGAATATCCAAAAAACTTGGGTGTTGTAGAGCTGAGATTAAATATCGCTCGCCAGGCTTCACGAGAAGGGTCGACATCTTCTGTAAAACCAACTTGAGCGTTTCCATCGAGGTGAAAAGCGGCCAATGACGATTGTGCTCCAAGCGATAGTCTCAGAAAACTAAACCCCATGTCGTGTCCCGCAACCTCAATTTGCGGATACCGTTGTGCGAATGCAATACATGCCTCTAGCTCATCATCTGGGGCAAATCCAGGAAAATAGCCAGCGCTTCGAAAAGGATCTAGAGCCGCCCTGTAAGCTAATTCTTCACCTGCTAAAGCAACCAAGTCATCGTCAAAAGTGCCTTCGACTGCAAACGGCAAGTACCTCACATCTACTTTTTTCATTTGGTTTTCTTTTTCTCGAAAGCATGACAGCTTTCGCAATACTTTTTAACCGTATCTTCATTGTAAGCGTAAACGATGGTTTTCTTGCCGCACTTGCAAGCGCGCTCCGTATCACGAACCAGGGTTTCATCACCCTCTAGCTCAAGCTTCTCGGCCAGATCTTTGCCTTCTTCACTCGACTCATCGACAGGCTTCAGCCCGCAACTGCCGCCACTACAATAGCCGCCGCCGGGAGCAGATTCACGCGTCTCCTCAAATAGTGTAAATGCTTCTTGAGTTCGACCCTGGGCCTCCAATGCAACAACTTCAGCCAATTTTAGAGCTGTCGTCGGGCCAAACATATTCTCGGCCAAGGCAGTTTCCTTCTTTGCTTCTTTCAACAGTAAGAGTTTTACGAATTCTTCAATTTTTGCCGGTGCCTTGCGTGGGTCATAACCATCAGCTTCCAGGTCAAGGATAAAGCTTGCGACCGTGCCAGCCAAACCAGTGATTTCTACTTGTCGCTCGATTGCTTCCTCACGGAAGCCATCGTAATCTTTGACATAATCTGCTGGGACTTCCTCGCCCATAAAAATATTGGTACACCATTCTTCACCAGCAACTTGGTCTAAATGCGCAACAAATTCTAAAATCGTGTCGCCCGCCAGTATTTGAGTACCGTGTAGATCCGTTTTGTCTAAGTCGACAGTCTCTAGGTTACGTCGCCGTAGAGCTTCAAGTATAACTTCGTGCTGAAGATATTTTTTGGCGGGCAAAGCCACTTGCTCTACATATCGGTCACCGGTCGCGCTATCAATACTCACATCGCGAATCATCAACTTCTCAATCTCTGGGACCATACCACCATAACCACTGTGCGGCTTGCCCTCTTTGATATCCCGTTCGTAGTCATCGATCGCTTTGTCGGTACATTCCGAGATCGTCCTTAGCTTAACGCCGTCAAGGGCAATAGCACCTAGCGAGCGCAAAATACGTGGAGTTTCATTTTCAACTTTCTCATTAACCCGTCGATCAACTTCTTCTGGGTCTCCCTCGATTGGACGAAGGGCGTTGTTTGTTAATTGACCAATAGAATACCCGTGAGAATAATAATCGTCTGCCTGTGCATCGTACTGATGGTGTAAAGGAGCAAAATACTCTGGACGTAGTTTGCGATACCATTCGCCTACTAGGCGCAAGCAATCCATGTCCAGCCCGGCGCGCCTATCTAGGTGCTCGGGGCTACCAAAACCGAATACGGCCTCTGCCTCGGCGACACTCTTGGCTGTTGATAGCGCATCTATCGTCAGTGGTAGTAATGATTCTTGGCCGCCACGAAGCAAGGCTTCCCGCTCCTGTACTGTGGACCAAGCCTCGTCTCTGACAATCTGGCGTGCAGCGGCTACTTCAGGAATCGAATCAACAGATCGATATGTTTGCGGCGGTAAAAATGTGGTGGCACTCAAAACAAAAACCCTCGTTATCTCCTAAGCGAGAAAACAAGGGCCTTTAAAAGACGTGTCTTTACTCTTGCTCGAGAGATTTACACTGTATCGGACTCAGGTTTCATCAACCTACTACCGTTGCGGCACAGTCCCGGGATCACACCGGACTTCCAGTACATATTGTTAAGTGCCCTTAGTGTAGCACAAGCTTTTCCGCCAAGCTTGTAGTAATTTTCTACACTACAAGTGCAAGGATAATGATGCCGGCAACAACAAATCGATAGTAAGCAAAGACTGAGAGATCATGCTTTGCCAGATACGAGAGCATGAATTTGATAGCCAAGAGGCCGCTCAAAAATGCCGTAGTAATGCCAATGGCAAAGATGTCTTTATCTGCCCGAACTGCGGCTAAGCCCTCCGAAGAAAGCAACACTTTAGCTGCAGCACCAGCAATTATGGGAATCCCGAGTAAAAACGAGAACCGCGTAGCCGCAATGCGATCAAGTCCGGCTGCCAGACCAGCGGTAATGGTACTTCCCGACCGCGAAACACCTGGAACGATCGCCAATGACTGTGCAAAACCCATAATCAGCGCTTGTTTCCGTGAAATGTTTAGTATTTCACGCGGCTGGCTGTAACGCTTGGCAAACGCTTCAGCTGCCAACATGAGCGCCCCAAACACGCTAAGGTTGATCGCTACTAAAAGCGGTGACCGAAAGGTCGATTCAGCAGCATTCTCAAGTAGGTAGCCCAAAACACCAGCTGGCAAGGTCGCCAGACCCAACAGGAGCAGCAGTCGGCGCTCTTTCCCGGGTTTTGACGAAGCCGTTATAAGACGAGTCAAATCATTCCAAAAATAGAGTAGCAGCGCAAACAAAGTGCCGAGATGCAAAGCAACATCAAACGTCAATCCGTTGCCTTCGAGTCCCAGCCAGTCCTGCAGAATTAACAAGTGACCAGAGCTCGACACCGGCAAAAACTCGGTGAGCCCCTGTACTATACCCAGTACTATTGCTTCGATAATCGACATAATTCCTCTTTAGTATAAGCGATGGGCCTCTATTCTAACGACAAATACCAACGCCATGATCCAGCACTTGATCATTTATATCAATGAATTGCCACGAATAACTCGACTCTTTTAGCTCAAGCCGAAGAAAGCCAAAGGTGCGTGCGCCGAATTCATGCGTTGGTAGTCGGGGCTCTTTAAAGGGATAGGCAGCGTATCCATACCCACCAGTACCAACAACAAATTGGCGTATGCCATTTGGATCCTGCAGCCCATCTTTGTTCTGAGTTGCGAAGCGTTCATACAAGTGTTCATGACCATTGAGTACTATTTCTGTATTTGTTTGCTGCAAGGTGTCCCAAAAAACAGATGAACGATTTTTAGAGACAGTGTCGTTGGCATACCTGCCTGATGTAAAGAATGGATGATGCCAGAATGCTAAACTGCAGGCTTTTGTTTGATTCTGAGCGCTAGCTTGACGTAGCCAACGCACCTGGTCAGAACCTTCGCCGCACCCGCCTATGTATTCACAGTTCGAATTGAGCGCAAACAAATGCCAGAAGCCAAGATCAAATGAATAGTAGCCCTTGCCTGTTTCACCAGCCATTTTTGATTGTGGCTGCGTGTCGTTCCAATAATCATAGTAGCCCTTCGCCTCAGCGGTGTAGTACTCATGGTTGCCAGGCACCGCAAAACTTCTTGACTTCAAACCAGCCCACAACGGGCTAAAGAGCGTCTTGAAGTGCTCTGGCTCTCCAGCGTTATACTGCAGATCACCCAGCACCAGCACATGATCAGGATTACTACGTAGAATAGCGTCACGCACCGCAGCCATCTGACAACCATCATCAGCAACCGGCAGATCTGGCGGACATGAAATGTCACCGACGGCAGCGACTACTACTGGCTTTGGTGCAACGCTTTTTTCTGTTTGTGGATCAGTGGTGGCATACCGAACAAGTATGTCCTGTTTGGTAATGATACCTGCAACAATAAGGCCGATTGCAAGCAAAGACCCTAGCACGACTGGTACTACCTGGGTTAGGTCGGGCTTTTTTAGGGTGAGCCTCATACCATCAGATCCTACCGCCCCAAGCGTTCGCGTAAAGCGGCCAGCCGCGGCAAAAAGCTTTGAGCTGCACCCTCTAAGCCCAAGACCCTTAGCGCGCCAACCAGCACATATAACTCATCTAGTTGTCGCTGTGATAACTCTTTAGATTTCTCTGCTTGAGCAAAATAAAAATCAATCTGAATAGCCAGCCATTTTTCCTGGGCTTCAGAAATTGGACCGACTGAGGGTTCATCATCCAATCCCCGCACTTTCACCACTTCAAGCGAGCGTGCCGAACGGTCACGCTTTCGCAGATGGCCCCGTTTTATCAGACTATTAATATGCAAAGCGACACTGGCTACCGATGTATAACCTAAGCCAGACATGACTTCACGGTAACTTGGACTGTAGCCATGTTCGCCAATGAACGCCTCAATAAACGTCAGGAGTTCGCGTTGTTTCTTGGTCGGTCTAATTGCTTTTTCGGCTGCCATTGACTCACCTTACCCGCCTATAAGCAGCAGGACCATGTGGATGGTGAGCAATTGGCCGCACTGTTCGTTTGACCTTGGGTGACTTTACGGCAAACTTTTCTGGAAAGACCCAGAATTTGTACCAAAGATAATTCCATACAGTAAAGAAGCCAGATGAAATAAACTGACCGATATACGGCGTAATCCCAACCATCTTAAGGCCATAGATAATAAAGTAATCCAACACAAAATTCACCAACGTAATGATAGCGTAACGAATGGTTACCTCGGTCTGGTGCTGATTAAGCTTGGGATTCTTAAATACCCAGTAACGCTGCAGTAAATAATTGACCGTCCAGCCCGAAATGTTTGCGAGCAACTTTGCCCACCATAAGCTAAAGCCGAGTCCTTTGTCGCACAGGAAAAACACCAGATAGCCAGTCCAAAAATAGGCACCACCACTTATCATATATTCGGTGATTCGCCTGATTTCAGGCTTGCTCTTAGCCACGGTTACCCCTTCTCGTGTGCGTTGCTTTTTCTTTTGTTTAGTATAACAGAGCTTAAGCTTTCTGGTTGCGTCAACGCCAAGCCAGCAAGACCCCACCAAACATAGGCCAACGTATCATCTGCCCAGGCATGCGACAACATGTTTACGAACAAGAGGCCTACCAAGCTGGCAAACAACGCAGCTGCAAGTGTCTGCCCTCTCATACGCCACAATCTCTTCAAAAGAACAGCGTGGATCGTAATCAGAAGTGCAAGCGCCACCCAGCCAGCTTCTTGACCAACTTGTAAAAAGTAGTTCTCAGATATTCTCCCTGGACTGACCTTGTTCCTCAGTGAAGCCGGACCAGCGCTGCCGACTCCTTGGCCCAAAGGATGTGAGATAACATCGCCTAGGCTTGATTGCAGCGCCGCGAGACGCTGGGAATTACTGCTTTGCTCTGATTCTGAAGCTTCGCTAGAATGAAAAACAACATTCTGCACAATGTCATTGTTACGCCCGGCGTAAACAGCCAGCCCAACAATAGCCAATACCGCAAAACTTATATACAGGGTGGTTTTCAAAGAGACCAATCCTCGAGCAATTGCCAAAGCTATGATCGAGAACGCTAGCCCAATAATCGCACTTCGGGAATAAGTTCCATACAGAACGAACAAAGTACAGACAAAAAACATTAGGATAGCTGCTGTTTTCTTTTTGTCACTCCTTCGCACGAGTAAGAGACTTGCCAATAACGTAGCAATAACGAGCAGGTAGGCGCCTAACGGGTTTGGTCCGCGGAGCAAAGATTGAACTCTAACAAAACCAGGTTGCTCATCAACTGTTTGATAAGGAACTGTTGTTAGCTCGCTGTAGCCGAAATGCTTTAAAAAATCTGGAGGCAGTAGAGTCATCTGAAAAGCCCCAAACACTACGACAATTATGGCTGGCAAAAGCACGATTTTTTGCCATGACAACGCAACCGACTTACTGTATTTCTTCGCTGTATATATGAGAGCAAACATACTTACGGTCCTCAAATTGATAATTAGGCCGTACAGTATCGCTTCCCGGCTAACCCGGCGAGTTATAAAGTCGTAGGTAGCAATTAAAACGAATAAACATATGTAACAAAGTATCAGACCAATGAGTCGATCTTTGAGTATGCGCTGCATCTTTTCCCAGTGTGTAACAATAAAAATCGCAGCCAACACGCCGAGAACTGTCAAAATAACCTCTTTCCAGATTCGCAACAGGTCAAAGTGCTCAATGTGGCTGGCTGCCCAGACTGAGGCAGGCGTATAAAACGGGGCTATAATAATGATCGCTCCACCCCCGAACAGCATGATCCTTGCTAAAGGACCATAAAATAATGTTTGCGCCGCCTGTTTTATTTTTTCCATAGTACAATCATAAGTATAGTTAAAAGATATTGAATGAAAAATAATATATCGCTGGTCTATAACTTCTTTCTGGTCATCGGCGATTTTCTGGCCCTGGTGGTAGCGTTTGTAGGTGCCTTTATACTCAGAGTTACGATCGATTCACGCCCAATAGCTCAGACCATCCCAGCACGTACCTATTTACTTGTTTTCGTATCATTACTCCCATTTTGGTTGATCATTTTTGCACTGCTTGGATTATACAACTCAAATATTTATGAGAAACGTTTCACAGAGGCTGGCCGCCTATTCTTGGGTTCGTTTATTGGGCTGCTTTTTGTAGTTTTCTGGAGTTTTATTTCGGTTGAGCCAATCTTCCCTGCCAAACTTGTTCCAATTTATGGCTTTGGTTTAAGTTTTTTCTTTCTACTTATCTTCCGTAATCTAGTGCGCGCCACACGCGCTGCGCTGTTTAGCTACAACATTGGCCTCACACACATTTTGATAGTCGGGTCTACTACCATGACCAATGAGTTGATCGACAGCCTAGTCGATAGTCGGCGTTCAGGCTATAAGATCCTAGGCGTGGTTGGCAAGGCCGCTGGAATTCATGCCAAGTTCCGTAACAAATTAGAGGTGTTTGATACTTTCAGCAAAGCAGTACAAGTTATAGGCGCAGATACAATCCACAGCATTGTTCAAACCGAACTCTATGCTGATGATGAACGCAACAAAGAAATCCTACTATTCTCACAGGTTCATCATGTTGGCTATCGCTTCGCGCCGGGCAATTCCGAACTATTCGTGGGTAATTTAGACGTTGAGTTATTCCTGTCTCTTATACACATCT
>JAHBAU020000006.1 GCA_018499905.2 Candidatus Saccharimonadota bacterium
AACTCTGGCCACGGACCGGTTGATGTCGTCGCAGATCTTATTGGTACCAGACCAGGAGATGCACTCAGTGCGATCAATGCTCGAAAGTTAGATACACGAAACGGGAGACCTTTAAATATACCAACGCAGGCCTCGTGCAATAACGCTGGTTGGGTAGAGCGCTATGCTGACGGCAGCACTGAAGTCGCTGTGTATATGGGAGCAACGGAACGGGTGCTACGGTACGGTATAGCGCCAGAAGAAGTTCCGTATAACTTTGAAATGGATCCATCTACCTGTAATGCGCCAGCTATTATCTACAGTGCAATAAATCCAGCTACCGGTAGATACAGCATATACAGAAGAGATTTAGCAACAGGCGCTGAGAGTCGTATAGCCACTACGGTAAATCCATCGTTTGAGAACACATACGAACCCGATCCGTTGTTTGACCAAGTATTCTTTACACAACATGTTCAGTATCAGAGAAACCTGATGTCAACACTGGGTAAAACTTGGGGTTCGAGCATCCAAGAATTTTCAGTCAATGACACAGGAACAACGCTTGCAGCCATCCAGACATATACGCAACCACTCCGACCCGCTCCTGTGGACGACTATGTGAATGTGATGGTGCAGTGGACTGACCCTGTGACGCGGCGACAAGTATTGATTGGTCATGAGTTTACCCGTAATACTGGTGAAGATGTACGGGAGATTCAGACAGCGACAGATGGAGGACAGGTGCTCATTCTGCGATCCTTAAATCATAATCCTCTCACAAGCCTATACGAGGTCAAACAACACCCAACAGCAATCAGCCCAGATACGGGATTGCCTTTAGCTGTATTTGAGCCCATTACCATTCCCACCATTGAGCCTGGTGAAATTCAGTCATATCGAGTACTCGCTGAAGACAGCATAGTGGCTATTCTTGATGAAGACGGCGTAAAAAGTACAGTCGAAATTGATTTACAGCAGGGCATAATCACCGAGCTAACTCCGGAATATGGCGCATTGGTTGACATTTCAATGTAGCCAAACAGGTTTGGTTTAAAAGTTATTTACAGAGATAGCTACCTTTTCTTAGTCGTGGTACTATAGAAACTAATATGCATAAGCTTAAAATGCCAAAGAGAAAAGTGTTGGCAGTGGTTGGGATAATAGGTGTATTGCTCGCAAGCATAGGGTTAACTATGTACTTCCTTAGCACTAGGTCAAGTAATGGCGATAAGCCAACTCTATCATCAACACTGCAGACAGTTCCCGTTTTGAGCGAACCTGATGACAACTTTTTTTCAGTGGTGACTAGCTACGTCAATAGTACTGAGAATATGACGGAGAAAGCCCGGGGATATAAAACCTTGGCTGATGCCTACACGCAGGCGGGCAAGTATGACGAATCGCTCGAGGCGTACTACAAAGCACAGTCACTCGAAGCACAATCGGACTTTTCAGACGAAGAAAAGGAAACTATCAAAAATAGTATCCTGGCCTTGGAATACAAGAAGGAAGTAAACTCCAAGCCCCCTGTCTCCATTGAGGGCGGATTCAAGGAACCTGCTCAATGATCGCAAGGAACCTAAAATTATTACTACTACTTGTGTTTTCGGCCATTGGGTTGACGCTGCTGCGTACAAATTCTGTCAGTGCCATTTCTAATCAATTCTTGAATACATCACCACCGTTTGGGGGTAATATCGACGGTCTTAATCCAGGAGATGCATCGTTAGTTGTCGAGCATACAGATGCAGTTAGCGTGCCACAGATAAACTTGAAGTGGTTTGTCCGCCAAACCTATAGTGGCAACCCTGATTTGCGGCTGACGGGATTCTGTAGTCCTGGAAATAGTCAAGCGTATGCAAGGGTGTTGCGGCTTCAACCCGACGGTTCTTGGTTGTTTGTCGGAGCGAATCTTGCTAACTTCACTGCGCCAGGGTATGTCAATCTGTGCGTCGGCAATGATTTGGTTGTAACCGGTGTATCCAATAACGGAGCGAATGATAATTTTTTGACTCAGACTGATCCATTGACTGGCTTGAACCTGTACGAAGGCTTTGATGTCGCACTTCTTGAAGTACATTTATTAGACAAAGCTAATTTTGGTGGACTAACTAAATTTAATGCCGTAGTAACCGGGGGTGGGGCGTCTGATACAGTTATTAGCCAGGCTGAGTTAGGGGGCAACCTAAACGAAGCGCCGCTGCCGCCTGCAAGTGGTGGTTTTGCTATTTTGGGCGACTATTTAGGCTCTGGCTATGGGTACAATGCGAGCTTTACATTTCGGGCAAACTGCAGTGAGTTTACCGGCGGAATAACATCAAAACAATTTTACTTGCACTGGCGAGACGCTGATGGTTGGTCCGGCGTATATGGATCAGGTACAAGTTGGCAGCTATATGATATTACAACCGGTGTTCGTGTCCCCGTGCCAGGTGCATCAGTGAGTGGGATTGGTCTAGGGGCTAGTTCAAACCTAGCCGTGGGGTTTCCTGTTAACCTATCGGTCAATCGTACGTATGAGTGGCGGTGGTCAAATATCCATCATTTGAACGTCATACATATGTGGATGCCATTTTCAGAAGTGTCGACCTTAACTCCTGCTTGTGATGTGGGCAACCCAATAGGTTTTGCAGACAGTTGTGAGGTTAACGCTTCGGGGCAGACAGTCATTAAGGGTTGGGCTTATGACAACGATGATGCCAATGGCCCGCAAGTTCAGCTTAATCTATCTGGTATCGGAAGTCAGACGGTCACGGCCAACCTGGGTACATATGCTCCTGGGCAATCTAACGTATTGATACACGATGCTTTAAACATTTGGGGGTTTGGAACTAATGCCCGGGATAACCGGTATGGCTGGGAGGCGATATTTAATGGTGTTTTGACTGGCGGCACCTACAACTTATCGGGCACTGTTTTGGACGCAGGGCCAGGATCCAATCCGAACCAACCGCTGGGCTTGAGCGGGGTATTTGGCCCAGGAGGTAGTCTGCCGTCCGGGCCAGGGGGGTGTCTCTACACGCCACCGCCGCCAACGGCAGACCTCTGGATAAATGGTCAACCGGATACTTTGACAATATCTGAAGGTGGAAATATAAACGTGACGTGGGATAGCACTAATGCAAATAGCTGCACGGCGTCCAGAACGCCGCTGGGGGCGTCAACTTGGACGGGAAATAAAGCCACCGCGAATGCAGTTGGAGAAAATCATAACGCTGACTCGGCGGTCTTGGGGACGTTTACCTATTCAATAACGTGTACCGGTCTGACGGCACCGGCCGCCACTGACCAAGTGGTTTTGACGATACGTCAGGTTCCAAGTAAACCGTATTTCCAGGTGTTTAATGGCGATGTATCGTCAGGCGTGGGTTTTGGTTCTTCGTGTTCGACGGTGTCAAACGCGCCGATTGCTGCCTATAACAACGGGTCTCCAGGCTATTTGGGGGCGAGTACCCGCTTAGCAGCCTTTGACCTCGGTACGGTTACTCAGTTCTCGACCGGGATTGCTAATCCAGGGATTAACAGGCCTGAAGGGCTAACATTCGCCAATACGGGTGCTGGCGCCGCAGGCAGCGAATACGGCGGTGGTCTTAGCTCCAATGCTTGTGCTATTGACTACTATAACTTGCCCAAAACCAATGCTGTCGCATGGGGTGGCAGCTTCTCTAACGGCGAGTACACCTCTGGCTCCTTAACACTTGCCGGCGGTGGCCCAGTAACAGTGGCAGCAAACAATAAAATCACACTCTTTGTGAACGGCGACGCCTATATTAGAAACAACATTACAATAAATTCTGCAACAACATATAATGCCATGTCGACGTTTTATCTGATTGTCCGTGGAAATATCTATATTGATTATCGGGTGAGCCAGCTTGACGGCATCTATGTAGCCCAAGCTTCTGGTGCGGCCAATGGCAAGATATATACGTGTGCAACTTCGTCAGCTGTACCAACCCAGGTTGAGATTGCCACAACGACAATATGTGGTCAGAACCCGCTTACTGTCAACGGAGCGTTGGTCGCCAAGCAAGTAAAGTTTTTGCGAAGCCGCAGTAAGGTTGAGAACTGTACTACACTGGCAAATTGTCTGACAGAGAGCGCGGAAGTTATTAACTTCACGCCTGATATGTGGATCCCACCACGGGCTTCGACGCCTGGTAGTGCCAAAAAGTATGACGCCATAACCTCACTGCCGCCGATTTTGTAAGTGAACTTTCGGTTTTGGCAAGAGGCAGGCTAGTGCTATAATCGGATTAACATGAGCATCTTGAGTGGGGTATCTGATTTTTTGGGCTTGGACATCGGTACAACCGCGATCCGGTTAGTACAACTACGTGGTCACGGCCCGGTTAAAGCGCTGGTTAAATATGCCTATGTACCGATTGATAGCAAAGTTGCTTTAAGTGATGCGCAGGCCGATCAGCAAAAAGTGGTACAAGCTGTGCATGAGCTTTTAGGCCAAGCTGGTGTAAGTACCAAAAATGTAGCTGTCGGCATTCCATCGGCCAAGGTGTTTACGACCGTAGTTGACATCGATCGATTGCCCCCGGCCGAGCTAGCCAAAACCTTGAATTACCAAGCTGACTCATTGATTCCAACACCACTCAGCGAATCCAAAATGGACTGGGCGGTAATGGGCGATTCGCCAAAAGACAACACCAAGATTGAGATATTGCTTTCGAGTGTTACCAACGAATTTATTGAACAACGGCTGGATATGTTGGAGAGCAGCGGCCTTAACGTGATCGCTTTTGAGCCCGATAATTTGGCGTTGGCCAGGGCGTTAATTCCTGCTGATGTGGTATTGCCACAGCTTGTCTTGGACATCGGGCATAAAACCACCGATTTGGTTATTTCGATGCAGGGCGGACCACGACTTACCCGTTCAATCCCGACGGGGGCTGAAGCGTTGGTCAGATCGGCTGCTCAGAATTTAAGTATTGATGATAAGCAGGCGCAGCAGTTTGTGTTTAAGTTTGGGCTCAGCCAGGATAAGCTGGAAGGTCAAATATACCATGCCATAATTGGCACAGTAGATGTTTTGGTTAGCGAAGTTGAGAAGTCGATCAAGTTTTTCCAGGCGCGTTACACAGGAGTCAATATCGAGCGCTTGATACTGACCGGTGCCGCCTCGGTGCTTCCAGAATTCCCATTATATTTGGCTAACAAATTCGGTATTAGCGCCGAGATTGGCAATGCCTGGCGCAACGTTTCGTTCCCGGCCGATCGACAAAATGAACTGCTAGCAGTATCGAACCACTTCGGTGTAGCAGCGGGCTTAGCCCAGAGGCAGGAGTAGTGGCGATGATTCAATTCAACCTCCTACCTGATGTCAAACAAGAGTTTATCAAAGCGCGCCGTCTTCGCAGGACTGTCAGTCTTGCCACTACAGTCTCGGCCAGCGTTGCGATTGTGATTCTCTTGATCTTGTTCGGCATCGTTAACGGTGCGCAAAAGAAGTATATTAGCGATCTCAATAAAGACATCGCCAAGTATAGTGACCAGCTCAAGACTGTCCAAGATTTGGACAAGATTCTGACAATTCAAAATCAGCTCAATAGTCTAACTGGGCTACATGACAAAAAACCGGTTGCCACAAGGCTATTTGGGTATATGAGCTCTTTGACTCCAGCCCGAGCCGGAATAGATGTCTTGACGGTCGATTTCGCGACAAATACCATTTCGATTGAGGGGACGGCCGATTCGCTTAATACTGTTAATCAATTTGCAGATAGCCTGAAATTTACTGACTATAAGCTGGTTGATGGCTCCAACAGCGCCCGGGCATTTTCAGGGGTAGTTCTGCAAAGCTTTACCCGCGACGCTACTACCACGCAGTATCAGCTCGATGCAACCTTTGACCCAGCAATTTTTGATAGCCTACAAGATTTGACGCTGGTTGTGCCCAACATTATCAGTACTCGCAGTGAAACCGAAAAGCCCGAAGCGTTGTTTCAGGGAGGTCAAGAGTAATGGCTAGCAAGATGCAATTACCAACCAAGCGGCTAATGATCGACAAGGCTAACGGCCAGATTATTGCCATGATTGCTGGTGCTACTGTCGTAGTCATGTTCTCGCTGGTTGCTTCTAGAGCTCTTTTGAGTCAACGCAGCTATCAGTCGCGTGTCATCACTGACAAGGAAAAGGCAGTTCGCCAACTCAAAAGCAATGTTGATGCCGTCAGCAACCTGGTTAATTCTTACAATCAATTTGTTTCACAACCCGCCAATGTTATCGGCGGTAACCCCGCAGGAACTGGGGAGCGCGATGGCGACAATGCTCGCATTATTCTTGACGCACTGCCGAGCCAGTATGATTTTCCTGCTCTTGCCACAAGTTTGGAAAAATTGTTAACAAGCCCTAACTACACCATTAATTCAATTAGCGGCACAGACGACGAAATAAATCAGCAAAAGCAGGTCGAAACACCAGAGCCTCAGCCAGTTGAGATACCGTTTGAAATCGGCGTTACCAGTACTTACGGTGCTGCGCAATCACTCGTTCAGACGCTACAAAACTCTATCAGACCATTTCACATTAACAAGTTGGTCTTTGACGGCTCAGATAGCCAGATGGACGTTACGATAACTGCCAAATCCTACTATCAACCTGAAAAAGCCCTGACCATCAGGACGAAGGATGTCAAATAATGAAACAAAAAGATTGGACACTTATTGCCGTGATCGCCATTGTTGCCGGCCTGGTAGCCTTTTTTGTCTCAAACATGTTGATCGCCTCGCCAAAAAACCGACAGCAAAAAGTTGAAGTGGTCGATGCGATCACCGAGCAGTTTACCGAGCCGAGCAAGAAGTACTTCAACGAATCTTCAGTAGATCCAACATCGTTAATTAGGATCGGCGATAATGCCAACCTGACCCCATTTGGTTCGCAATAAGTGCTATTATTATTCTTATGATTAAAATAGCTGCAAAACTGGACGGCTGCTTGTGAGTGTCCTATCTGCTGAGACACAAAAACAAGTCGAGGATGCCTTGGTCAAGAAAGGTCTTTTAACTGCAGCAAAACTAAAAGAGTTAAAAACAAAAGCCGAGAAACAAAACACCCCCTTCTTTAGTTTATTGGTCACCGAAGGGCAGGTCTCCAATGAAGACCTGACCAAGACGATTGCTAAGGTGAATAACATTCCGTACGTCAACTTGAGCGGCGTTATTATCGACGCTGAAGTACTGGCGTTGTTGCCGCGCGAGACTGCCGAGCGGTATATGGCTGTACCTTTAGGTGAAATGCAGAAACGTCTGGTGGTCGCTATGCTTGATGCAGACAATGTGCAAGCCGTTGACTTTTTGTCGAACAAAATTGGCTGGCCTTTAAAGGTCTATGCCGCCAGTGAAGAGGGTATCCGTTCGGTGTTGTCACAGTATAAGACGCAGATATCCGATGACGTAAGTGGAATTTTCACCAAGCAAGCAGAAGCCGACCAACAGGAAGCAAAGCAAGGTTCATCTACGCCCGAGAAGAATCAAGTAGCCACGTTATCACAAGACTCACCAGTCAGTAAAATTTTAACGACTATTTTAGAATACGCTGGTAGTCACGGGGCCAGTGACATTCACATTGAGCCGACCGAAAAAGAGCTAAAAGTGCGCTGTCGCATTGATGGCGTGCTTCGCGAGGTTATGAAACTACCTAAAGCTAGCGAGCCGCCCATTGTTTCACGCATTAAGATTCTGTCAAATCTTAAGATTGATGAACACCGCATCCCTCAAGACGGACAGTTTACGGTGATGGTCGGTAAAAAGCCGATTGACCTGCGTATTGCTATCTCGCCAGTTGTCTGGGGCGAACAGGTGGTTATTCGTCTCCTAGATAAGAGTGGGACTAGTCTCAAATTGGAGCAGATGGGCTATCACGGCCGGGCTCTGAGGACCATCCGTGAAGGCTTGAAACGATCAAATGGCATGATTTTAACGAGTGGCCCAACGGGTTCTGGTAAATCAACCTCTCTGTATGCACTTATCCAAGAAATCAAAAACGACTCCATTAATATCGTCACGCTCGAAGATCCCGTCGAGTATAAGATGGATGGCATTAATCAAATACAGGTTAATGCGGACGTTGGTCTGACGTTTGCCGCGGGCCTTCGCTCAATTTTGCGTCAAGACCCGAACGTTGTCATGGTCGGTGAGATTCGTGACAAAGAAACTGCCACGCTGGCCGTGCAGGCAGCGCTTACTGGTCACTTAGTGTTCTCGACACTCCATACCAACTCAGCTGCCGGCATTTTGCCTCGTCTTTTGGATATGGGCATCGAGCCGTTCCTGATTGCCAGTACAGTACATACCATCATCGGACAGCGACTGGTGCGCAAGATCAGTGCCGATAATGAATCTTACCAGTCAGATAAAGTTGAGACCGAAGCCGTTAAAGAAACACTTGGCACCCTATTACCAGCGACCAAGGAGCAGGAAAAGGTGCTGGCTGAAGACCTAGGTTACGAGCACTTGCCACTGAAGGGCGATACCGCTTATACTTTGTACAAGGGCAAAGACAGTCCTAGCACGCCTGGCGGCTATAAGGGCCGAATGGGCTTGTATGAAGTATTTGAGGTAACCGAGAAAATTCAGGAACTCATTCTGAAACGGGCCACCAGTACTGAGATTCAAAAAGCAGCCGAAGCAGAGCAAGGTATGGTCACGATGCGCCAGGATGGATATCTCAAAGCGCTGGCTGGTCAGACGACGATCACCGAAGTAAATCGTGTTGCCGCAGCTGAAGTTGGGTAGTGCTTGGACAATCAGAAACGGCTGAATAAGCTGAAGAAGGGGAGGGGACAGGAATGGCGGAACAACTGCGGATCGAACTACTGCTTGAAGAGGTAATCAAGAAAAAGGCATCAGACTTGCACTTGCAGGTAGGTTTGCCGCCAATGCTTCGAGTTGATGGTTCATTGCAACCGGTATCTGGAGCAATTGTATTGGCCGAGGAGCACGTCGAGGCGTTAATTTTTGCCATTTTGGACGAAGATCAGAAACGGATTTTATTGAAAGATAAGGAATTCGACTTCAGTTTTGCCTTTGGCGATCTGGGCCGTTTCCGTGTTAACGCTTTCCACGAACGCGGCAATCTGGCAGCCGCCCTCCGACTTATCCCTAATGAGATTATGACTATCGAGCAGCTTGGCTTGCCGCCGATTGTTAGCAAGTTTTCTGAATATCCGCGCGGTCTCGTACTGGTCACTGGCCCAACCGGCTCTGGTAAGTCAACAACGCTAGCGGCCATTATCCATAAAATCAACATGGAGCGAGCCTCCCACATTATTACCATCGAGGATCCGATTGAGTTTTCGCACAAATCCAAGAAGTCAGTGATTGTCCAACGCGAAGTGCACTACGACACCTACTCCTTCTCGGCAGCCTTACGTTCTGCGCTCCGTGAAGATCCTGATGTGGTGTTGATTGGTGAGATGCGCGATCTTGAAACAATTGCCTCGGCGATCACTATTGCCGAAACGGGGCACTTGGTACTGGCAACGCTCCACACCAACTCAGCGGCCCAGAGTATTGACCGTATGGTCGACGTGTTCCCGCCGCATCAGCAGCCACAGATTCGCTCGCAGCTATCTAACATCCTTATGGCCATCTGTTCCCAGCGCCTGATTCCAGCTATTGGCGGCGGACGCATTGCTTCGGCGGAAATCTTGGTGGCCACGCCTGCCGTCCGTAACATCATCCGTGAAGGCAAGAGTCACCAGCTAGAAGCAGTTATTCAAACTGGCGCCGAATTTGGTATGCAATCGATGGATAAGACCCTCGTGTCGCTCATCCACAACGGTACCATTAGTTATGACGAGGCTCGCAATTTTGCGATCGATATCGATGAGCTAGATCGGTTGATGAGAGGCTAGAATGCTGACCTATAAGTATGTTGCCAAGGACCCCAAGACAGGTGTCACCATCAAGGCAGAAATGCAGGCTGACAATGAGCAGGCAGTTTCGGCCAAGATTGTAAAACTTGGCTACTCGCCGGTCTCTATCAAGATGGACGAGGCCGGTAAAGGGGTTTTAACCTCATTTCGTAATCGGGTAAAAAGTAAAGACCGGGTACTGTTCTCGAGACAGCTTTCTACACTTCTTAATGCTGGCTTACCCCTGGTGCAATCGTTACGTTCTGTAGGCGATCAAACGGCGTCTAAACCCTTGCGAGTGGTTATTAGTAATGTTATTTCGGCTGTAGAGGGCGGTTCTACCCTGTCAGCGGCACTGGCAAAGTATCCCAAAGTGTTTAACCAGGTGTATGTTAGCTTGGTGCAAGCTGGTGAAGCGTCAGGCACACTTGATAAGGCTTTAGAGCGTTTGGCAATCCAACAAGAGAAAGACGCCGAAATCATTAGTAAAGTCCGGGGCGCCATGATCTATCCATTGATTGTTGTCGCGGTGATGTTGCTCGTTGTTGGATTCATGATTGTGAAAGTGCTGCCGCAGGTTGAGGTTTTGTATGATGGTCTGGAGGGTGCAACTCTGCCATTGCTCACAAGAGTATTACTGGTAATATCACGGGCAATAATAAAATTCTGGCTGTTTGCATTAATTGGCCTAGGATTTATGGTTTTTGTCACCTCGCGGTGGGCTCGGACGTTTGGCGGAAAGCGAGTGATTGATAAGCTCAAAATGCGCGCTTGGCCGGTCGGTCCTTTGTTTATGAAGATGTACATGGCCCGGTTTGCCCGTACCAGCACTACTTTGGTAGCGAGCGGCGTGCCACTTATCCAGGTGCTGACAATTACGGCCGATTCAGTCAACAATGTCTATGTCGCTGACACTTTAAAAAAGGCGATAGATAAAGTTCGTGGCGGTAAATCATTGGCGGATGCCCTCACCAATGACCCCAATTTCTTGCCACTGGTGCCGAACATGATCAGGATTGGCGAGCAATCCGGCGCAATCGAAAAGATGCTCAGTAAAACAGCTGACTATTACGAAAAAGAGGTAGATGATCAGATTAAGGCAATCTCAACGATCATTGAGCCAGTATTGATGGTATTGCTTGGCGTCATGGCCTTCATTATCGTGGCGGCTGTGCTGCTACCTATTTACGGCTTAGCTGGTAAGTCAATCATCAATTAGAGCTTAACGTCTAAATCATTTAGCTAGCGCAATGAGACCAGGTATCGGTTGACAGTGAATATTGTATAAATTTTATTATTAAGGACTATAATCATAAGCAACATTAAATAGGCGACTATTATGAAGAGTAAAAAGAAAAAGCAGACTAAGTTTAAAATACCTAGATTATTGAAGAGCAAATATACAATAGGATTGTTTGTGCTTCTGTTTGCTTCATATGGGGTCTATTCTTTGCTGAACACTAGTGCTTACGTTCCTAAACTTACACTTAACGAAGGTGAGTTTACGGCACTATCTCCAGCACGCATTCACGATGGTAAAATTACCGAAAACGAAACCATACAGGTTCAAGTGACGGGTAAGGGTGGTGTGCCGACAGCAAATGTTAGCGCTGTGGTAGCCAATATAACGGTGGCAAGTCCGACCAAAGCCGGTTATATGACCGTTTTTCCGACGGGTACGTCGTTGCCGACTGCCTCGACCATTAATTTCACACCTGCTAGCGGGGCGATAGCCAATCAAATTTCAATAAAAATCGGACCTGACGGCAAAATCAATATCTACAATAAATTCGGTGACGCCAGAGTTATAGTTGACGTCAGCGGTTATTACGCGACGGCTGCCGGCGCATCGGGATCTCGCTTTGTGGCAACCTATCCGGCTAGAATTTTTGACGCGAGTGTCGACGAAAATACGACTACGCCAGTTCAGATAGCCGGTAAGGGTGAGCTGCCCGCTTCGGGCATAGCTGCCGTAGTGGTTAACATTACCGTCGCTCAGCCCACCAAGGACGGATATCTAACTGCCTTCCCCACTGGCGAAGCCTTGCCTGATGCCTCTAGTATAAATTTCACGGCAGGCAGTGGGGGTATTGCCAACCAGATAACATTGAAAGTTGGCGCCGATGGAAGAGTAAACGTGTTTAACCCGTTTGGTACCGCTCGGGTAATTATGGATGTCAGCGGTTACTTTGGCGCCACTGGTAGTAGATTTATAAGTGTTAATCCTGATAGATTGGACGACTCATCTTATACCGAGAATAAGATCAAGCCCTTTAAGCTGCTAGGCCAGAAGGGAGTCCCGCCTTCACACGTTACAGCAGTCGTGATTAATGTTACAGCAGCTACACCGTCAAAAGCAGGCTATGTGGCAGTCTATCCGTTTGGTATGCCGGTGCCAGATACCTCGACCGTTAATTTTTCGCCTTCAACTGGGGCAATTGCTAATCAGATTATTGCCAAGCTTGGTCCTGACGGTAAGATTAATGTTCAGAATCGCTGGGGCAATACCAGGGTTATCCTGGACATCAGCGGTTACTTCATTAATAACGATGAGTTGGAGGTGGTTGCTTACGATGCCTCTAAGGTTATGCCGGCAAATCCGAACATGGCACTATATACGGCGGGCTACAACATTGCCTACGGACCAAGTGCCTCGCATAGATTTAACATTCATGAGTCTGCTAACCGTCAGTCAGTATCGGCCGCCAACCGTGCCACGCTAGTCTGGTTCTACGGTGGAGGTTGGGAAAATGGCGACAACAACCTCACGACAGCTTACGATAATATCGCCAAGCACCTAGCTGCCGAATACGGCTATAAGCTAATAGCGGCAAATTACCGCAAGAGTGGGGAGGCGCCTTATCCGGCTCAGTATCAGGACGCAATTGCACTTGTTAAGTTTTTGAAAGCGAATGCGGCGACCTACGATATTGATCCAAATAGAATAATACTTGGTGGATTTTCAGCCGGGGGCGACATTGCCACTATGGCTGGTCTGGGCTATAACGCCCCAGAGTTTCAGCCGAATTTTGTACCAGCCAATGTCGCTCAGCAATCGGCCCTTGTGTACAGATTACTTACTTTTGCCACACCGTTTGACAAATCTGCCTGGTCGCGTAGCTATGCTAGCAACGCCAGTCCAATTGCAGGCTTAAACAAACTTCTAGGCAATGCCTCGACATCCCCCGATTACACTGGCTATTTGAAACTAGATGCACTGCAGTATGCGACAAATGATGATCCACCTCACTACACCGTCATGAGCGACTCTGATCAGGTGATACCTTTCAATACCCAGTATCCAGCACTGGTTGCGATAGGCAAGCGCTCATCGACCCTGCTGCAAATTGGTGGGCCAAACAAGCACGTCTCCGGTCTGGACGCCAGCGTGTCGGGCATCTTGGAATATCTCAAATAAGATTTTCCATTTTTCAGAGAAACTGTAACTGTGGATAAGTGCTTGTTGCTTTTTAGGTAAGAAGTGAGTAGTATTTTATCCATAAGCATTAATTAAAAAAACCATCAGGGGGGCAACCTAAAAATGTTCAGAAATCTAAAGAAAAGGACCGAGGGTTTCACTATCATCGAAGTCTTGATCGTGCTAGCTATTGCCGGTTTGATCATGTTGATCGTCTTCTTGGCTGTTCCAGCCCTGCAGCGAAACAACCGAACAACCCAGCTTAAGAACGCTGCGGCTGCGATATTGGCAACAACTAACGAATTCGTGACCAATAACAATGGTCAAATGCCTACTACAGCTGCAGTTGCAGCCAATGGTGACATAACAATCTCTGGTGGAGCTGGAACAAGTGCCGCTACAGGTAGAACACAAGGTGGCTATACTGCCTCTGTTGGTGCTGCACTCCCAGCTGCCGGCGCTGCTACTGGTAACTTTACATTGATATTGAACCAGAAATGTAACGGCAACACTGCACTTACTGCAGCGCAACGATCATTTGTAGTTGGTTTCACTGTTGAAACAAGCACAACCACTATTCAGCAATGTGTCGGTAGCTAGATAGCTTCTAGCGTCACAAAGTTCTCTAGCAAACAGCCACGATCATGTGGCTGTTTGTATATGGTATGATACTGCTCATGGTAATAACTATCCTGATAGTGTTGGGGCTCTGCTTTGGTAGTTTTGTAGGAGCTTTTGTCTGGCGGCTAAAAAATAACAAGGATTGGGTGAATGATCGCTCGGTTTGCGAACACTGCAAGCACGTCCTGGCGCCACAAGACCTGGTGCCGCTCTTAAGCTGGCTAGCGCTACAGGGGAAGTGCCGGTATTGCCATAGGCAGATATCTTGGCAGAACCCAGTCGTTGAGCTGGCGACAGCCGTACTTTTTGTGACGTCATATCTGTATTGGCCACTTGGGTTTGAGGCCGAGGGAATCACTTTATTTATCTTTTGGCTGATTTTTTTGGTGGGCTTTATGGCACTTATCCTCTTTGACATAAAATGGATGATTCTACCCAACAGTATTGTCTTCCCGTTGGCCGGGCTCGCAGTGCTTGGAGTATTGGCCAGGGCTATAACCTTCCATGGTGGCCTTAGCGTGCTCTATGAGGCCTTCTGGGGCGTTTTAATCGGTGGTGGCCTGTTCTATGCACTATTTCAGGCGTCGAACGGCAAATGGATTGGTGGTGGCGATGTCAAGTTGGGCGCCGTTCTTGGGCTGATTGTCGGTGGGCCAGCCGCCGCTTTGCTCCTGATATTTATGGCTTCGGTGATGGGCAGTCTGGTGGCCGTGCCGCTGATGATGACCAAGCGACTTAAACCAACCAGTCGCTTGCCATTTGGCCCTTTCTTGATTGCAGCTGCCATAGTCGTCTATCTACACGGTGCTAGCCTGTTGTCGTGGTACCAAAACCAGCTGCTGGTGTGACCAGTAACAAAACTTCTTAGCATAACCGTCTTGGTATATACTAGCTTGTATGACGAAGGGGCTGGGCGAAGAAGCCTATACTATTATTGAGACAATGATTTTCTTGGCGGTGTCGGCTTTTCTTTTTACGATGGTCGTCATTACGTTTTCCAGCCAACAAGGTAAAACTCAGTTTGATCAATCCGTAAAAGATTTTGAGTCGCGACTGCTGGATCTAACTAACGACGTCTCATCTGGCTACTATCCCTCGAATAATAACTTTTCGTGCCGCGGCGACGCCGCAGCTGCCGTTGTCACGTTCCCGGCAGGCTCAACTCCGCGTGGTGAAAACGCTGGCTGTATCTTGGCAGGACAGGTAATTGCTTTTACAACTGGTAGCGCCAATTACACCGTAACGCCGCTTGCTGGCAAGCAGCAGAAACTGGTTGGAACCGAAAAAGTGGAGGTCGTTAACCTCAAAGAAGCGAATCCGGTTCCGATTTCCAGTAGCGTAGTGACAGAAAGGACGAATTATAGTATCCCCATTACTCGAATTACCGCCAATAACGGAGTCACAACGTCAAACATCGACAAGATTGCTATCATGACAACCTTCGGCAGTTATACCGGTGTTGATCTCAACTCAGGAGATATCCACGTTGATATTATCCCGCTAAATGGGAGCCTGCCATCATCGGGCAATGAGTGGGACACTGCCGAAGCAACCAAGAATCCGGCCGGCGGGATTGTTATCTGCATGCAAGATGGTAGCGGTAGTAACGCTCGTCGTGGGGTGATTACCATGGGCGGTTCAGGGCGGCAAATGACTATAACGACAACAATTGGGAGTGGTGTATGTCCCTAAAGCGAATCACGCAAGCAGGAGATACCCTAATAGAGGTGCTAGTATCGTTGGCGGCTGTGAGTCTGCTCCTTGGAGGTGCGATAGCTACCTCAAGCCAGTCGCAGCGGGGAAGTTTACGTAGCCAAGAAAGAAGCGAAGCTACGAAAGTAGCCGAAGCGCAAGTTGAGCATCTTCGGGCAACACCCTATAAAACCATTGATACAAACGTCTTGTTTCACTTTGGGACTGCAGGCAATCTCGTTTCTGGCGCTGGTTCGGTGTCTGGGGCGGGCGGCACGGGCTATGCGGTGCAGATTACCCGTCCTGACGCATCCGATCATACGTTCACCGTGACAGTGAGCTGGACCCCAGCAGGCGGTGGGCCGTCAAATAATGTGATAATGAAATACGCGGTATACTAATGAAAAGAATTTTTTCTGCCAAGACATCAATTAAGCCAGTCTCAGAGCAAACCCGATTTCAACATGGGTTTACGCTAGTTGAGCTGATGATTGCGACCACAGTTTTCTCAGTTTTCTTACTAATCGTTACAACTCTTGTGCTTCAGGTGACTAGAACTTACACCAAAGGCATAGTCGTCTCCAAAACGCAGGAAACAGCCAGGGTTATCAGTAACGAGCTGTCGCGAGCTGTGCAATTTGGCGGTAGCAATATGTTTTTCCCCGCATCTACTCCTGCACCAGGTACCACAGGCTATATGTGCATCGGTTCGCAGCGCTACACATTTGTGCTTGGTAAACAGCTAAAGTCGACAATCACAAACCCTCCCGATCAAACAAGTCACGTTCTAGTGGCGGACTCAGTTTCTACTTGTCCAAGCGGTGCCGGTAGCATGACAATTACCGATACCAAGGCACAGCGCGAACTTATCGGCGAGAATATGCGGCTGGCTAATCTGTCGATTGAACAAATTGGGTCGTCGAACTTGTACACAATCAAAGTCCGAGTGGCTTATGGCGATGCCGATCTCCTTAATACTCCCACTAGCCAGAATGTCCTATGTCGCGGACAGGCAGGCTCTAGCCAATTCTGTGCAGTATCTGAATTAGTTACAACGGTTGAAAAAAGATTATAATGGTTATGTCTAGGAGTATCTGGTAATGAAATATAGGAATTTGCACAAGGACCAGTCTGGTATTGCCGCTATCATGGTAAGCCTGGTGATCATGGCCGTGGTTACCATGATTGTTTTAGCCTTTTCCCAGCTGGTGCGCAGGGAGCAGCGTCAGGCATTTGACCGCCAATTGAACACCCAAGCGTATTATGCTGCCGAGTCCGCGATAAATAGAATCTACGACGTACTTTATAATAATCCCGGTGCCGTTGACGGGTCGTATAAGGATAATGAGTGCACGACACCTGTTTCACCTCCTCCCACTGACCTGGGCGTTGTACTTGATGCTGCAGCAAAGGTTGAGGCAACCTGTATCAAAATCGATGATTCGGTGCCGGAGCTTAACTACAATCCGGTTGATGGCTCACCAAAAGTGGTGCCGATACGAACCGAAGGCAACGTCAATATTACTAGCATGACTTTCGAGTGGAAAGACGCTGGTGGAGCAGTCGCGTGCGGTAATGCACCCGTAGCTATGACTTTGCCGTCAAGTAGCGCAGGCTGGCACTGTGCAGCTGGAATGCTGCGTGTTGACGTTGTTCCGCTAGATGATCTCACCAGAAACGGGCTACAGAACGATGTCTTCACAGCCTTCTTATACCCAACTAACAACGCTGGTGGCGCAACAACTACCAATGTTGGTTCTGCTACAGGGGCTAATCTCGGCAGCAAGATAATGACACGGTGTAATGGCGCTAATGGCTGTACTATGACGATAACGGGCTTGTCGCCGACTCCTGCCTATGCTGTTCGTTTCCGGACAATCTACGGCTCCTCGGACCTGACAATTACTGTAAACGGCGGCGCAGCCAACATTATCGGCGCCCAGGCAATCATTGACGTGACGGGCAAGGCACAAGATGTTTTGCGACGTATCCAGGTGCGGGTTCCGTTGACACAGGCAGCCAGTGACGCGCCAGCCTATGCTTTATTTGGAGGTGATGGTATATGCAAGCGCTATGGTATTAGCGAGAGGGAAGTTGGCATATTCCCAGACGTCGTGTTTGTCGACAATAGCGGCATTACGGACCCAAATAACGCCTGTGCTATCAACTAGTCGCTGAAATCACTACTCGTCAGTTTTATGTCTGTGATACTTCTCGTGAACCGCTTTTAGGTGCGGGTCGGTGACGTGGGTGTAGATTTGAGTTGTAGAGATGTTTGAATGGCCGAGCATGGCTTGTACGGCACGCAGATCACCACCGTTCATCAATAAATCAGTGGCGAACGAGTGTCGCAGCGTATGGGGTGAAACATGCTTGGTAATGCCAGCCAATAGAGCGTAGCGGGCTACGAGGCGCTGGACGCTGCGGGCAGTCAGTCGATGAAAATTTCCGCTGCGGTCAATCTGTTTGCTACCGCTGTACCGTGCAAATAGCGGTTTGGCCGTGTCTTCCCGTTTTTGTAAATAATGGTCGACCCATTTTGCTGCCGTTGCACTGATAAATATTGGACGGTCCTTCTGGCCTTTACCCCTCACCATGAACTCTCGTCGCTTTAGATTAATATGATCACGGTCGAGGCCTACCAGCTCCGAAACGCGCAGACCGCTACTAAACAATAGTTCTAAGATGGCCCGGTCACGCAGGCCTGTGATCTTGGACGTGTCAGGTTGCTCAAACAAGCGCTCAACTTCCTCTAGAGACAAAAAAGTAACTTGCTTACGAACAGTGCGTGCCAGCTCGATTTTGTCTGGTGCCATGGCAGGCAAGTTGCGCTTGTTGCAGAACTTCAAAAAGCTTCGGAGGGCTATCAGGTGATAGTTGAGGGTATTCTTCTGCATTTCATCAGCGGTATTGGTGCCTAAACGGTTGAGCCACAGACGCCATTTGCGCACTAGTTCTTGGTCAATCGCTTCAAGTTTGACATCACCAGCGTAGTCAATCAGTCGGGTAAGGTAGTGGTCATAATTTTGAATTGTCTTCTGAGACCGATTCTGTTCAATCTCCAGATACTCCAAAAAGTCGGTCTTGGCTTTGCTAAATAACATAACCATCATTGTACGACATGCGGGCATGCATGATCCAGATCATAGTCCAATCTAACTGCAATCTGTTAAAATACTCTTTAAGATAAGAAAGGATTATAGCTATCTATGGTTGAAAGAACACTCGTGGTCATTAAGCCTGATGCGATTCAGCGAGCAATTGTCGGAGACATCATTACCCGCTTTGAAAAAGTCGGCCTCAAACTGATTGCCTTAAAGATGTTTATTCCTTCGGAAGATCTGCTGAATCGGCATTATCCAGCCGACCGGACCGAATTTATTGAAGGCATGGGCAACAAGACCCTGGAAAACTACAACGAGCTGGGCATGGACCCACATGATTACTTTGGTACTGACGATCCACAGCAGATTGGCCTGACTGTTCAGAAGTGGCTAGTTGATTTTATGATTGAAGACCCGGTTATTGCCATGGTGCTGGAAGGCCCGCATGCTATCGAGGTGGTGCGTAAGATCCGTGGTCATACACTGCCAGTCAAAGCCCAGCCAGGCACCATAACAGGCGATTACTCGTTTGATTCATCTTCGCTGGCCAATAACGATATGCGCCCCATACGCAACCTGGTACACGCCTCAGGCAACGAAGAAGAGGCCGCCTTTGAAATCGACCTGTGGTTTACCAAGGATGAATTGCACGACTACCACAACATCCACCAACATCACATGTTGCCTCCGAAGAAGAAAAAGTAGCTATAACTAAGTACTGGTACCCCCGAGAGGAATCGAACCCATAAATGTCCCGGTGGACATTTATGTAGTCACGAGCGAAGCGTCAGTATAAATTTGGTGCCCCCGCCGCGACTCGAACGCAGAAATGCCCCGATGGGCATTTTCTGTAGACACGAGCGAAGCGTCATTGTGTTCTGGTACCCCCGAGAGGAATCGAACCTCTAGCTTCTCCTTAGGACGGAGCTATTTTATCCATTGAACTACGGGGGCCCAGGCAACCATTATATCTGTTGGGTCAATTTTTTACACCTTTACTAGTATAATAATGTTAATGCCAAAACAGCCCGAAAAACACTTTGAAGATCAGTTTGATGATGAAGAAGTGCTTTTTATGTTCCGCAAACACCCGGTGGTGATGCGCAAAGGGTTAATTATCTCCATGCTGGCCATCCTGCTTGGGACCGTGCCGGCGCTCATCAAACCAGAGATGTCATATTTTATCGGTGGGCTGATTGGCGGCTTTGTCCTGTCTATCATTCTGTTCTTACCATCTTGGATTGCCTGGTACTACAGCATTTTTATCGTCACCGATCAGCGGTTGATTCAGATCACCCAAAAAGGCCTTTTTCACCGTAGCGTCGTCGATTTAACACTCGCCCAAATTCAGATGGTTAACTACCAAGTATCCGGTCTGCAGGAAACCCTCCTCGGATTTGGTACAATAATGATGCAAACTTATGTGGGCGACCTGGTCATACACGATGTGCACCATCCCGCTAAGATCCAGAAGAAGTTACTGAAACTATTAAGAGACAAGGGAATAACCACTGCCGGCAACTACCCAATAGCCGGTAACGACAGCGATGAAGAAATTCAAAAAGAAGCTCCCCAAGAAGATTAAGCACCTGCAGCATAAGATTCCTTTTAAGAAGGGAAAGCTTGAGGATGACAACCCGCTGCGCATTACCAACGAGACTGTTGCCGAACACCGTGAAAAGGTTTTGGGCCGGGCTCGCAAGTATATTTATCCGCTGCAGCATTCCAAGCACAAGATCGTGCTGATATCATCATCGCTGTTTGTGGTGGCCGTCGTCGGGTTCTTTACCTACTGCACCCTGGCGCTGTACAAGTTCAAATCCAGCTCAGACTTTTTGTACGGAGTAACCCAGGTTATTCCTTTCCCAGTCGCCAAGGCCGGTTCACGGTTTGTATCGTACGAGAACTATCTCTTTGAGCTGCGGCATTACATGCACTACTACGAAACACAGCAAAAACTTAATTTTGATGATAACCTCGGCAAGCAACAATTAGAAGATTACAAAAAACGGGCTTTAGAAAAAGTTATTAACGACGCCTACGTTAAGCAGTTGGCAGATAAGAATAACGTTTCTGTCAGCAACCAGGAGCTCGATACGCAGATTGCCCTGATGCGCAGCCAAAACCGGCTGGGAGCCAACGAGAAGGGCTTTGAAGACGTACTTAGAGATAACTTTGGCTGGACAGTCAATGACTTTAGGCGTGAACTCAAAACGCAAATGCTGGCGCAAGAAGTTGTTGCTGCGCTTGATACGCCAACCAACGAGCGGGCACAAACGGCCTACGCCGAAATTCAGGCCGGTGCCGATTTTGCGGCCATCGTCCAAAAGTACTCAGATCAAGAATCAACCAAAGCCAGTGGCGGCGACTACGGCTTTTTGATTGATCGCAGCAGTCGGGACGTACCGGCTCAGGTTACCGAAGCACTATTTAAACTAGAAGCAGGCCAGGTTTCGCAAATCATCAACACCGGCTTTTCACTCGAGATTGTAAAGAACCTTGAGATTCAAGGCGAAAAACGCCGTGCAGCCCATGTGTCCTTCAACTTCCGAGATATTAGTACCTACGTCAACGAACTTCGTGACACCAGTCGCCCCCGTTCCTACATCAGTTTGTAGTCTGCAGACCCTTTCGCACTTTCCTCGCTTCTGTTGCTAAGCGTCAGATGACACATAGGGTTGGGCTGGTATATGTATGTCCCAAGATACGCTAGCGTATTTGGAACATACATATACCAGCGCGCACGCCAGTTCCAGACTGAATGATGTGCGAAAGGGAACGACGATCTTAGCGCTACTCAATGACGAGGCTGGTTCCGGTCATGTCATTCGGTATTGGTAGCTGCATCAAGCTCAAAATGGTCGGAGCAATATCTTCCAGACTGCCATTTGGCCGTATCTTCGTGGCTTCACTGCCACACAAAATGACCGGTACCGGATTACTAGAATGAGAAGTGAGCGGCGAGCCATCTGCTAGGTCAATCTCGGCCTCGGCGTTGCCATGATCGGCCGTAATTAGTAACTGGCCGCCCTTACGCACCGTTGCTTCAGCAATTTTGCCCAAACATTCATCGACAATTTCGATGGCTTGCACCGTTGATGCAAAATCGCCAGTGTGGCCCACCATGTCGGCATTGGCAAAGTTGACGATAATCAGATCATCGTCATCATTTTCTAGCCGCTCTAGCACAGCGCCCGTAATTTCTTGGGCACTCATATCTGGTTTTTCGTCGTAAGTCGCCACTTTGGGAGAGGGAATCATCAGCCGTTCTTCACCAGTAAAGGCTGCTTCACGGCCACCGTTAATAAAGTACGTAACATGGGCGTATTTTTCGGTTTCTGCAACATGGAATTGTTTGAGTCCTTGGTCGCTAATAACTTCTGCCAAGGTGTTGTTGACGTCATTTTTAGGAAACGCTACCGGCGAACCCAAGGCTTTGTCGTATTCGGCAAAAGTTACGAGGTGTAGGTCTTTGACTATACGTTTTCGTTCAAAATCGGCAAAATCGGCGTCGATGAGGGCGTGCGATAATTGGCGAGCTCGATCGGGACGAAAATTAAAGAAAATAACAACATCGCCATCTTTGAGCCGGACATGGTCTTCAGAGTTGTTGGCTATGCGGATTGGTTTTAAGAATTCGTCAGATTCCCCATCTTGATAGCGTTCTTCGATGTAGTCGACAGCGCTAATGTGGGCGGGATGCTCGTCGCTGGTTAGCATCTGGTAGACGTGCTCAATACGATCCCAGCGCTGGTCACGGTCCATGGCGTAGTAACGGCCGGCAACACTGGCAATTCGTCCAACCCCAACCTCATCTAGGTCTTGTTGAAATTTCTGTAAGTGTTCGCGTGCACTGGTTGGTGGTGTATCGCGGCCATCGGTAAAGGCGTGAATGTGGACCCGCTCAAGATTCAATTCTTTAGCAAGCCGAGCCACGGCAACGGCGCTGTCCTGGTGACTGTGAACGCCGCCAGGGGAGACCAAGCCCATGATATGCAAATCAGTCCCCCGTTGTTTAGCGAGCTCAATAGCACTGATTAATATTTCATTCTGAAAAAAAGTGCCGCTTTTGATGGCGTGGCGCTGCAAGCCGAGATCTTGGTGAATGACACGTCCGGCACCAATAGTTAAGTGACCGACCTCCGAGTTACCTTGCTGGCCTTCGGGCAGGCCAACATATTCACCACTCGCTTGCACGGTGGTGTGAGGCCATTTTTGCCTTAAATCATCCACGTACGGCGTCTTGGCAGCGGCAATGGCATTACCTTTTGTCTCTGTAATCTCGCCCCAGCCGTCACAAACTACCAGAACAAATGGTTTTTTGCCCATATTACCCCTTCAGGGCGCTTCGGCCGGCAAATTCAGCCTTATCGGCTAGTTCTTCCTCGATGCGCATTAACTCGTTGTACTTGGCAACACGGTCAGTACGGCTCAAAGAGCCAGTTTTTATCTGTCCGGTGCCCAAGCCGACAACCAGGTGGGAAATGGTGGTGTCTTCGGTTTCGCCAGACCGGTGTGAAATGATTGCTCGCCACCCTGCATCGTGTGCCATCTTGACGGCGTTGATTGTCTCGGTCAGGGTACCGATCTGGTTCACTTTGATCAAGATTGCGTTGGCAGCCTTTTCTGTAATGCCGCGTTGCAAAAATTCGGTGTTGGTGACTAGTAAATCATCGCCGACGAGCTGAATTGAGCTACCGAGCTTATCGGTTAGTACTTTCCAGCCATCCCAGTCTTCTTCGGCCAGGCCATCTTCAATAGATACAATCGGGAAGCGGCCGCACAGGTCTTGGTAAAAGCTCACCATCTCCTCGCTCGACAGGCTTTTGCCCTCGGTATGAAGCTGATAAGCGCCGTTTTCTAGGAGCTCGCTGCTGGCGACGTCCAAAGCCAGGACAACATCCTTACCGAGCTCATAGCCAGCGCTGGTGACGGCTTCGGCAATCAATTCCAAGGCTTCGGCATTGCCGTTTTTGACAGCTGGTGCGTAGCCACCCTCATCGCCAACCGTTGTGCCATAACCTTTGGCGTGGAGAACTTTACCTAAAGCATGGAAAATCTCGGCACCCATTTGGATGCAATGTGTAAACGACGAGGCGCCCGCTGGCATAATCATGAATTCCTGAATATCTGTGCTGCCCGCAGCATGCTTGCCGCCGTTGATGATGTTCATCATTGGGAGTGGCAAGGTCAGCCTGGTGTTGCCAGCGAGTTCAGCAAAATAGGCGTACAGTGGTTTCTTGGAACTGAGTGCTGCAGCCTTTGCAGCGGCCATCGACACCGCCAAGATAGCGTTCGCGCCCAAACGGCCTTTGTTAGGCGTGCCATCAAGATCAACCATGATTGTATCAATGCTCGCTTGGTCCGAAACTTCATGGCCAACCAGGGCAGGCTTGATCTCGTTTATAACATTTGCAACCGCCTTGGTGACGCCTTTGCCATTGTAGGCTTTATCACCGTCACGCAGCTCAACTGCTTCATGGGTGCCGGTGCTGGCACCAGAGGGCACGGCTGCTCGGCCAAGCGTGCCATCCTCCAATATAACGTCTGCTTCAACGGTCGGGTTGCCGCGGCTATCAATAATCTGCCGGGCTTTAATATCGGTGATCTTCATGTGAGGCTCCTTTTTATCGTGAGTATCGTACCAACGATCTATTTTACGGTGGTAGGGGCGAGGGTTCAAGGGAATAATGAGTAAAACGCGAATATACTAGACAATTTAGCAATATTATGCTAATGTTTATATAAGGTTTAAGCTAAAATAAAAGCAATGTCCAAAACAAACATGGCCTCACACCCTTCATCTTTCGTCCAGCTGGAACTTCATCAAGCCAGGCTGTTTTCTAAACAGCATCTCTTGGGACTCAGGCAGCTGTTTGGCGCAACAATGGTGGTTAGCGGTTTTTTTATCGGGCTGAACATTCTGCTCGCCGGCGCTACATTTGGTCGAGTGATGCCATTTACCCGGATTGCCGGGTCGAGCTATGGCTGGCAAGACAGTGCCACCGCCAGAGAGCGATTAGCCGACAATCATAACAATGCCAATCTAGCCCTGAGCGTCGAGGGTCAAAGCATACTGTTAAATGCCAACCAAGCAGGCGTGCGTTTACAACTCGATGATACGCTGGCGCAAACCCATTCTGGCTGGCGTCAAATCCCTATTATCGGTCTGGTCAGTAATCTGCTATTTAGCTATCAACCCGTATACAGCATTGATCAAGTGCAACTTGCTTCTAGTCTTAAAAGTGTTATCCCAGAAATGAAACTTGAGCCAAAAGAGGCAAAAGTCATTATTCCCCTAGACTTGGATCAAGGCGTTGAAGTTGTACCGGCCTCTGGCGGCAAGGTGTTAGATGCACAGGTTGCTGCCGCTCAGGTGGCATTTCAGGCGAAAGACAACGTTTTCGCACTCCGCATTTTGCCAAACGCTCTAGAGCCAAAATGGAAAACAGAAGACTATGCCGCATTTTTGCCGCAACTTGAATCTGCTCGCAAAACTAGCTTGACCATCAAAGCTGGCGATCAAGAAATTGTCATCAATGGTGCCGATCTGCAAAAGCTGCTCGCCGTAGATACCGATGGTATACGCCTGGCCGTTATGATCGATCAAGTTGCATTAACCACCTATATCAAATCTCGGATGCCGCAGTTTTATCAAACACCAATTTCTACCAAAGTGTCATTGCGGGACGGCGTTGAAGTCAGTCGCCAGGACGGTGTTGCCGGTAAGACGCTTGATGCCGAAAAAACCGCTCAGCTGGTTGCCGAATCGTACAAGCAAGGGGTTATGATAGGGGAGGCGGTATTTGCTGTGGTAGACCCAAACATTTTATATAGCCGTTCGTATACTAATAATGATCAAGAGCTGTATAAGCTCATCGAAAATTTTGCGGCCAGCCACAAGGGCAGCTACCGGGTAGCGGCAGTTGAGTTAGAGGGCCCGGGCCATCGTTCGTCTTTTTATAACGCCGATGACGCCATCATCACCGCCAGCACCTACAAAGTATTTGTAGCCTATGCTGCGCTACTCAAGGTTGAATCAGGCGAGTGGACCTTAAACAGCTCGACATCACTCGGGTCTTTGGACAAATGCATGACCAACATGATTGTGGTATCGGACAATTCGTGTGCGCTAGCTATCCAGGATAAGCTTGGCTGGAAATGGCTAGATAGCTTCTTAAATGACAAGGGTTTCAAAGCCACCAAACTAAATAATTCGATGGGCGGTGATAAATACAGTACGGCCCGTGACGAAATGGCATTGTTAACCGGGTTATACAATACTGAGCTAGTAAATCAGACCAGCCGCGACTATCTGTTTGGCCTGATGGGCAAGCAAATTTATACCCAAGGAATAGTAGCTGGCAGCGGCGGTTCGTTGGTCGCTGACAAGGTAGGATTTTTGGATGACCTTTACCACGACATGGGTATCGTCTACGGCCCCAAAGCTACTTACGCCCTGGTGATTATGACCGAAGGTGCTGGCGGCTTCCAAAACATCCGTTTGCTCTCGCAGCAAATCTACGACTATTACAATCGGTAAGTTGCTTGTTCTGTAGATGCCATGGCATAATCTTTGGCAGCTATGGGAGACAGAGGGCATAGGATTTGGGGATGGATTGTCGAGGCTGGCATGCCGGTTGCTGAGAGGGTTGCATTATCGCCAGAAGACGTGGCATATCGTCAGGCTATTGAACAGGCGCTTCATCCTGCACCTTTACGACCTACAAATTATGAGACGATTCCTGAAGCGGCGGCATGGATGATTGAGCGGGCGAGGGGGCTCGAGGCCGACATAAACTCAGGCGTGCTTGATGTGAGCCTGCATCCACCAGACTGGGTAAGCGCAGTTTTTACCCTCGCAACTATTGATGATGATTCAATCCCGTCTTTTGGCCGCGGTACACGCGGCGGCACTACTTATTAACAGATTCTTTGAGATTACATTATCGGTCGAAAGCGTTAGAAACTGCTTGCTTGGCCATTTCAGCCGTAATGCCAAGAACCAGGCTGGCGACAGAAAGTGCTCCGGCCAGACTTTTTACGGGGACATATTCGCCGGTATTCATATGCACAATGTGCGCTTTGTCATCTTGTTTTACGATAAATCTGCTTGTGCCAAACAGCGGGGTGGCAACGTGGTCGGCGGCGTCGACAATCATCCGTGGTAGTGGCTCGAGCCGCGTAGCAGTAACAACTGCATCGACAAAAGACTGTTCGTCAACCGCTTGCGCCTTGCTGAACGATGCGGCGGGGAGGTCTGACATGAGGGTACGAATACTTCTGATGCCTTGCGTTGCGGGGCCAATTTGTATGCTGGCGTCTGATCTCGCCGATTGGTACACGTTGGCGGCAACGGCTCGAGCTGGCATATCGTCGTGCGCAGACAGGTGTTGCAATAGCCAATAAGAAAATACGGCATCATATTCATTTCGAGGGAGGATAGGTTGTGTTGCATCACCGGGGATGTGTCGTACATTTGATGGTGCATTTTGAGATACCTCATCTAAAATAGCGGGTGCAAAATAGCTGTAATCGACGTTGTGCCACTCAATGTCAGGTCGCAGAGTTGCAACGTCCACTCCTAGGGGCGAAGCTCCAGCGCCGACGTCGAGGCAAGTAGCTGCAGACGGCAAACTCATAGCCAATGCTTCAACATTCGGATGTCCGTAAACTTTGGCAAGCATGGCCGATGAACGATGAGTGGTGATAGCCAGTTGGTGGGCGGAGTTTGAAGCCATGAAAGTTATATAGCACTTTTTCTCTCTAAAAGCACATTCGTTACGGGTATTTGCAATAGCTGTAGTAGCATGATAAAAAATAAAATAAGATGTTTAAAGGTGAACCAACTCTAGACCTATCTGGTGAAAGTGATCTTACTCATTTGCTAACAGATGAGTTGTCTGAGGCCATTGCACTATTCGAGAATGTTCTTGATCCGCTGCCTGATGCCAGGCTCCCGCTAGTTAATCCTGAAGCAGTTGTCGACCGAATCAAGCCAGATCATGATTTACACCCTGAGCCTGGCGTACTAGACGGAATCTTTGATTGATAGACAGCAAATGTGGTGCGGGTGGCGGGAGTCGGACCCGCGTCTTATCCTTGGGAAGGATACATAATAGCCGTTATACGACACCCGCTCGAGGCGTAATAGTCATAACAAATGTGGTCGTTGTGACTTGCTAAAGGGGTCCCCGCAAAACTTGTTTTGTGGGGTGAAGGAGTAAATGTGCGAGACCTATCTAGATTTTCTGCTACTTGATCGCAGAAAATTTAGATAGGTTGGAACAAATTACGACGTGGAGCCACCTTGGGGATTCGAACCCATAAATGTCCCGGTGGACATTTATGTAGTCACGAGCGAAGCGTCTCCGGATTTGTGGAGCCACCTTGGGGATTCGAACCCCAGACCCCCACTTTACGAAAGTGGTGCTCTAGCCAGCTGAGCTAAGGTGGCACTTACGAAACTAATTTTAACAGACTCAGACCATAGTTGTAAAAAACCAAGAAAAGTTCTATAGTATGTATTAATTATGTTTTCTTCATTTGCAGAAGAGTTTTTTCAAGACGAGGTGGATCGCACCGTCAAGCACCAAAACCTTGATGTGGAGACTATCACTGATTTCGCCCTTCGCCAGCTAGAAGTCAACAGCGATGCGGAGTTCTTCGAACGGCTTGCGATTGCATGCGAGATTGCTGAAAGCGATGACGTGTCACCTGAAGATCAATTAGTTGCTCAAGCGACTATGTTTACAGCGCCATTTAGGTATCCAGAAAGCCAGACCCGTTCAGTAGCTGGCGCTGCTTATGCTTTGAGAGCGTTTGATTGGAGCCGTTATCATGGTGATCCAGTTCGACTGCACTGGGATTTGTTTGAAAGATCAGTCAAGGATACGGTTGCGGGCTACGATGACCTTGGTGTTCTAGATGGCTACGGTCTAGTTCGCGACATACCGTTTCCTGAAGTCCTCTTTGATTCATATTTTTCGCTGGCAGATATAATGTATGCGTGTGGCCCTAAGGCTTTGGTCAAGCTGAAAAGAGACTTTGGAGTCACGCAGTTTACCAAATTTCCTGCTGAAATCCTGAAGAATCAACTGATGACGCCGCCAGGTGAATTCCCAGAGGTGCCGATTTTTGTGCCGAATGAAGGCAACCCTGGTGTAAAACTACTCTGGCAGGACACGGTCTACGAAAGTATTGCTGCGGCGGCTTCAAATCAAAGACGCCAAGTACTGCCAGTAATCCGCGAGTATGACGGGTTTGATATGGAATTTTTTGATCATCTCGTGGATGTACACGAGCCTGTCATTGGATTCGTTAATGGGCATGGAAATTGGGATAATGTGGGAGGTATAGACCCTGCACATTTTGAGGATCTTAGTTATCAAAAAAGGACTGCTATCCGGAGAAAATGGGCTAGTGCGGCCGGTATGGCACTACTTAGCTGTAATGCGACTAGCGTGTCGGATGACGGAGATGAACCACTTGCGAGAGAATTTGCCAATACTATAGGCCGGCCAGTTGTTGGTTCAAGCGAGGATGTTTGGGAAGTGGATGTAAACAGATTGTATAGAAGTGGTACTGATAGGTGGACTGTCAATTTTCATGTTCCGCCAGAGGTCGGTAGAGTCCATAGTACTGTTGAGCCCCAAGGCTACGTCGCTCCTAGCTTGCCAACAAAACTAATCGGCAAGACAATCACAGATATTTTTGATGAATAGAAGCCCGTTTGCTTGCGATTTCACCTCTGTAGTGGTAGTATAAGACGCTGAAAAGGGCTCGTGGTGTAGTGGCCTAACATGCCTCCCTGTCACGGAGGAGATCGCCGGTTCGAATCCGGTCGAGCCCGCCATAGAAAATGCCTCAGGTCAAAAACCTGGGGCATTTTCTATTGGTAGGATAGGCCGGATTCGAACGGGAGTGCCGGGGGCACTCCCTGTACCTTGCCCCAGAAGGCCCAAGGGGCCTTGGGGTCGCATTAGAAAAAGTAAGTTTCTTTTTCTGCGAGGCGAATCCGGTCGAGCCCGCCTAGATTCGAACCTTCAGCGCCATACAAGCAGTGTGGGTATGTACAGCCACAGAGTACTCACCAAACAGTATTTGTTTATCTTGCGTGAACCAGAGAAGTCCCCCGGACTTCTTCGGGTTCGAATCCGGCCATAGCCCGCCGTGTTCGGTAGTCTTGCATCTTGCAAAATTATACGGCAGCGCCGACTGGGCCTACCCAAAATAGTGTCCAGCCGGCGGTCAAAAGGCTGTCTCTCCGACATATGCATAATTGAAAGAAGATCAATAAAGTGCTATAATAGTACTTTATGACTGATATTATCTCTGCAGAAACTTCGTTTGAGCTAAGCCGAGCCGTTGGAACCTATATGAGGGTGGTTGAAGCGCCACTTGCCATGCCGGGCATAACACGATTTGCAGTTGCTCATGGTGTGAAAATTAGTGATATGGATCCGACTCTTGTGTCTGCCTGCTCTACAGAGACTGTTGCTGTTGCCATTGGTCATGGCTCACGGCAGGGTACCTTAGTTAATATTGATTTAATACCTGAAGGTCCGGCGGTGATTGTTCAGCCAAATCTATATGGGCCGGATGGTAATGTAGATCCAGAAAATGGCACGTTTCAACGGCGCCTTGTCAGGCCATTGACTCAAACTGAAGGGATCGCACTCATCGCTGACATACATCAGATTATTGAAGTGATGCCAGTCGATCGATTACGCTCAGGTTTGTAGTCGCATCTCTGGAGCTTACAGCCATCATTACGTTGTTTACTAAAAGTGTATGAAGTTTCTGTTTGGCCAACACTATAGCTTGACAGTATAAGCAATATGAAAAGTACCATCTTTGTGGTATTTTTCGTGTTTATGGCAAGTTCTTCTGAGCTTTGGGAATCATGGC
Source organism: Candidatus Saccharimonadota bacterium (assembly GCA_018499905.2). Taxonomy (GTDB): domain Bacteria; phylum Patescibacteriota; class Saccharimonadia; order Saccharimonadales; family AQU-01; genus AQU-01. The sequence goes on from JAHBAU020000006.1 coordinate 30,596, forward strand.
GTGCGCAGTTAGCGCGAGATTACGTTGATGA
>JAHBAU020000004.1 GCA_018499905.2 Candidatus Saccharimonadota bacterium
ATCTCAAGCGTTGAGATCTGACCTTCAAGATACATAGCCTTGATGTTTTCGCCTAGAATCTTGCGTTGGCGCGCCAGTTCATTCTCTTGTTCAGTTATTTGCCGCTGCAAATCGTCAATCTGTGTCTGGTAAGCGTTGATCTGGGCTTGCAAAGCACTTATCTGGGCCTCGAGTTTGGCAATCGTGTCGTTCAGCGATGCAGCCTCAGCTCCCAATTGGTCTTTGGTTTGCCGTTTTTGAGAATTTTCGACTGTCAACTGATTGATCTGCTCCTGAAAACGATCAGCTTGAACCTGCGGAACAACTATTCCGGCCAACACCGTTACCACGCCGACAGCCATAAGGCTGCTACGCTTAAATAGTGACGATGATTTTTTGATTTTTGTTGTTTTCACTGACAAATTCACTATACCATACCCTCCAAGCGGTTTTCAACTTCAGCGGTTCCCTGGTAACCGCTGCGATAATAAGGGGTTTTTGCAGTCTTGCCTGCGCGTAATTAGTTTTATTTCACTGCTTTAAATTTGAGGTACCGTCTGGTCGCAATAATAGAAGATGCGGCACCTATGAATATACCGATTACCAGCTGCATTGTCAAAATTGCCCAAAAATGGTCTCCAAAATACCGGTTAGCGTAGTCGATATCGAGCAGACCGAGGCTGGTAGCCTGGAGAGTTGATGACGAAACGACAAACAAACCATTCAAAACCGCAATCGAGATAATCGCCGACAGAATTCCGTACATTATTGACTCAACAACAAATGGGCCCCTAATAAACCAGGTACTCGCACCAAGGAGTCGCATGATCGTCAGCTCGTCACGACGGTTAAAAATCGCCATCTGAATCGTGTTAAAGATGATGAGCATGGAAATAATACTAAAGATAATTACCCCAACAACACCTGCCCTTCGCAAGAAATTGGTTGCACCAGTAATTTTGTCCACCGCCTCTTTGCGATCACCAGAATAGGATGTCTCATCTGATTGCAGCTCTTTAATTTCGGCGCGTTCCAGATATGCTTTGATCTCCTCAATTTTGTTCACGTCGCGCGGTTTAATCTGCAGACTGGCAGGCAGCGGATTATCAGTTTGTGAAATGGCAATCAGGAGTTCGGTGTTATCGGCATTGTCTTGTTTGTATTTAGTGAGGGCATCGTCCTTGCTCAAATAATCTACCGACTTCACATTATCAAGCTCTTTAAGATCACTGATTAATTCGTCTCGACGCTCGTTGCTGACATCATCCTTGAGATACACCGAGATATCGATCTTGTCATTAATTCCTGCAATTGTGTTGGCAAACGTCGCATTAGCTATAATCGAAAACAACACAATAGTGAGAGTAATCAGCATCACGGCCATCGCCGCAATGCTTAGCCAGGCATTTCGTAGCAGGTTAAAAATACCTGTTCGGACAATTCGCCGGAATGTAATGGCTCGGCGCATCATAGCGTGCTCCCAACGGAGCGAATTTTGAATTTTGAATTTTGAATTTTGAAATCGAACCAAGTCACACGCTTTTGGCCTCCTGCCATTCGAAATTCGAAATTAGAAATTCGAAATTGATCTCTCATGATTCGTGGTACTCCGCATTGGCTCGGTCGCTGACGATTTTGCCATCTTTAATAGTCACGACGCGGCGCTTGAGTTTGTTAACGATCTCAATGTTGTGCGTCGTTAAAATAACGGTCGTCCCATATCGGTTAATTTTTTCCAGTACTTTAATGACATCCCAGGCATGCTTGGGGTCAAGGTTGCCGGTTGGCTCATCGGCAATTAGGATTTTGGGCTGACGCACCACTGCCCTGGCAATGGCCACACGCTGTCGTTCGCCACCAGACAGTTCAAGCGGCATGCGTTTTTCTTTGCCACGCAACCCGACAATATCTAAAACGCGCGGGACGGTGTGATTGATTTCGCGGTTGCTCATGCCAACAATCTCTAAAGCAAAAGCTACATTTTCAAACACATTCTTGTTTGGTAGTAGCTTAAAATCCTGGAAGACGGTACCGATTTTTCGGCGTAACAAAGGAATATCTTTATCTTTGAGCTTGTCATAATCGATGCCACCAACAATAATCTTGCCACTTGATGGCTTCTCTTCCCGGGTGAGGAGTTTGAGTAGGGTTGACTTGCCTGCACCGCTGGCGCCAATAATAATCACGAACTCTTTCGGCTCAACATGCAGACTAATCCGCTCCAAAGCCGGTTCGCTCTCGCTGCTATAACTCTTGGAAACTCTATCTAATAAGATCATGCTCCACTATTGTAACAAATTATGCTTGTGGTTGTTTTCGTTTAAAGGCAAGAAATAGTCGCCTTATACCTGTCTCTCGCGGTATACGACCAGGGATGGATCAATCGGTACATACGATCCAGATTGTAAAAGAATTGCGTCAATACCAAGCATTTTGTTCAATGTAATTACTGGGACAGGCTGCTCTGCAACCACACGATCGACTTCGGCAACTAGAGGACGGCCGTATGGGAACTGGTCAGCTAGCTCAGGAGCTACAGGCATCATATGACCGATCCGTATTGTCTCTCCTCCCGTAATATCAGAAACTGGAAACTGCTCAAAAATTCTACCATTGCTATCAATGTGTAGCGGACCTGTCATCGGATTTATCCTTACTTTTCACCTACAAACATTACTAACTATCAATTAGTTCTATCATTCTGCCATTGAAAATTCAAGATAAGCTTCTATAAATCCGTCGAGGTTGCCGTCGAGCACGGCATCGGGATCGCTGGTTTCGTAACCAGTTCGCAAATCTTTGACCATTTTATATGGATGGAGTACGTAGGAACGAATTTGATTTCCCCACTCGGCTGATTGATTGGGGCCCTTTAATTTAGCCAGACCTTCGGCGTGCTGCTCGAGCTGTAGTTTTGCGAGCCGTGACCGCAAGATACCCATAGCCGTTTCCCTATTTTGGAGCTGAGACCGTTCGTTCTGAATGGCCACGGTGATAGCTGTTGGCACATGCGTGATGCGTACTGCAGAGTCAGTCGTATTCACCGACTGCCCACCTTTGCCGCCGCTTCTATAGACGTCGATTTTTAAATCTTTTTCATCAATGGCTAATTCGTCGGGGCGATCAATTTTTGGCGTGACTTCAACTTTAGCAAAGCTGGTTTGTCGCAAATTGTCGGCATTGAACGGGCTGAGCCGCACCAGCCGGTGCACCCCATGCTCGCCCTTCAGTTTGGCATATGCATAAGGACCCTCGAGCTCAACCATCACACTTTTAAGACCAGCCTCTTCACCAGCCGACTCTTCAACCAACCGCAAAACAAGATTGTTACGTTCCGCGTAACGGCTGTACATGCGATATAACATGCCGGCCCAATCTTGCGCATCAGTACCACCAGCACCAGCGTATATCGCCAACACAACATTGTGATCGGCATACGGTCCAGTCAGTTTGAGCTCGTTTTTAAGTTTGTCAAAAGTATCAATGACAGCGGCTACTTGCTGCTCAATTTCGTTTTGCAAACTTTCATCGTGTAATGCTGCTAGTTCTTCAAGCTCGGCAATGTCATGACGCGCCTGGCGCCACGGTTCAAGTCTGGCAGTTAGATCGGCCTGACGCTTGCTGCTGGCTTGCGCTTTTAGATTATCAGCCCAGAAGTCCGGGGCCTCTGCGGCAGCTTCTAAATCTTGTAGTTCTTTTTCCAGCGCAGCTAGATCGAGCTTTTTTGCGGCGGCATCAATCGCCTGAGATACCTCGTCCAATCGCTTCTTCAGATCGTCCATATAGTTCAAGTATACCAGTCGGCAGCGGCCTACTTACTAAGACCACAGACTAGCGGCTTGTTTTTGGATCTTGCGCGCCGAGGCTTCGCTGACGTTGCCTAGGACACCAAGACCCCAGATATTCTCGGCAAATAAGTCATTAACTATCGCCACGATACGGTTACGAGACACGGCCCGGATACGTTCAGGGACCTTGTAATAATCATCAACCTCGTCATCGAAGAAATACCGATAGCTGTACCCGGCTGCCGTACCACCAACGGTTTGACCGCTTCGCTGATAGCGTCCAAGCGCATATTGTTTGGCCGACGTCAGATCCGACTCCTTAATTTTGCCGTTTCGAGCAGCTTTGACCTCTTTGATAATAATGTCGAACAGTGCTGGCGCATTGGTTGGTGATACCTGGGCACCAAACCACCAGCCGCTGGAATCTTTTGTTTGACCAAACCCGGAGCTCATGCCATACACTAAACCCTTTTCACGGGCTGCGCCAAAAATACGCGAATACAGTGTTTCGGTCAGCATGGTGTTAATCAGGCTGAGCGCGTCGGCTTCAGGATCCCGCATCCGTCGTCGCATAAAGGTGTCGAGATAAAAGTACAAATTATCGACGGTTGGGTTTGGGATCAGTAGTGGTTTGGTGAGGTGCTTCGGCGACTCGTCAGGCAACGCAATCCGGCCATCGCCCTTTGGCAAATCAACTGCTTCTAATACTTGTTTAATGTGTTTACGACGCTCGCCTTTTAAGTTGCCGGCTATCACAAAACGCATATTAGATGTCAGGTGCGTTTTTTTGTAATGCTTGCGCACATCTTCAAGCCCCACATTTGACATCAACTTCAGTCGATTCTGGTCAGTGAGCATGGCAAAACCGTAGGCTTCACGCAGCGCCAAACTCAAATGACGGAAATGATTGTTGCCGCGGGCAGTCAATTCTTCGCGAACATTGCCGAACTCTGCTTCAAACTCTTCTTTTAAAAACAATGGTTTGGTAATGGCAACTAGCAAGAGCTCAAGAATCCGATCCCATTCAAAATCGGCACATTCGGCTTCGTAAGTTATGTCGTAGCTGCTGGTGCTGGCATTGGTATACGCCCCATTTTTTTCAAATTCGGCCTGAAACTTGCGTGCTTTTGGAATAAATTGATTGGCGCCGAGCACAATGTGCTCCATTAAATGCGCCGCTTCCCACTTGCCTTCTTCTGTCAAAAAATCACCTGCACGAAAATTAACTTCAAAAGTCATGACGCTGGCTTCGGGTATATGCAGCAACAGACCTTTTGATCCGTTCTTGAGACTGACTTCGCTGACAGTATGTTTCATGTGAGGCTTCTCTCTATTTCACTTAAATATGTTGCAGGTTACTACTTGCGTTTCTTGCCTTTTTGGCGTCGTTTTCTTTCGGCTTTACGCGCCTTTTTGCGCCCAGTTTTGGTCACTTTTTTCTGGGTTGCTTTGACGTCTGGTTCCAGGCTAAAGTCAGACTCAACAAACTCTTCAGCTTCGATAATTTTATCGGCGTTATCGACTGAACCGCGAGCGGCTTTGGTCAACTCTGTTTCAACTGGGCGTTCTAGCTGCTCAGGCGAAACGATCTCAGCGTGGAACAACGAACGAAGGGTTTCGTGTCGCAACGTGGCTTGCATCTCTTCAAAAATCAGCTGACCCTGACGGCGATATTCTACTAATGGGTCGCGTTGTCCGACTGAGATCCAGTGAATGCCCTCTTTTAGGTGATTCATGTTTTCGAGATGTTGCATCCAGAGATTATCAAGCACCTGTAAATAAATATCGCGCTCGATTTTATGCATGTTCTCTTCGCCAAATCCCTTAGATCGGGCGTCATAGAGTTCTAGGGCTTCGGTTTTTAGTACTTTGCCAAATGTTTCGGTGGTGGCATCGAACAATCTATCGAGTGCCGGTTCATCAAACGGAAACACCTCTTTGATGATATCTTGAAATTGGTCAGAGGTGATAAGCGGTGAGGCAGCCAGCGCAGCCGCTTCCTCTTCAATGAATAGTCTGAGGCGCTTGGAAATGTTAGTTGATTTTAAGATTTCGCGCCGCATAGCATAGGTTGCTCGACGATGTCGATTCATAACATCGTCGTATTGCACGACGTTTTTGCGGGTATCAAAGTTAAAACCTTCAACTTTTTTCTGGGCTGCTTCAAGACTACGAGAAATCATGCGGTTTTCAATTGGTGTTTCATCGTCAACTTTTAACCGTTCCATGATTGAACCAATACGCTCGCCGCCGAAGATACGCATCAAGTCATCTTCGGTGCTGACGAAGAATTGGCTAGCACCAGGGTCACCCTGGCGACCAGCACGACCGCGCAACTGGTTATCAATACGGCGTGACTCGTGCCGTTCTGAACCAAGCACGAATAAACCGCCGAGTTTTTTGACTTCTTCGGATAACACAATATCAGTCCCGCGCCCGGCAATGTTGGTTGCCAAGGTAACGGCGCCCTTCTGGCCGGCTTGCGACACAATTTTGGCTTCCCGTTCATTATTCTTGGCATTCAACACTTGATGTGGCACATTGGCTTTGGTCAACATCCGGCCGAGTAACTCGTTCTTCTCGATTGACACGGTACCGATAAGCACAGGTTGGCCGCGCTGATAGAGCGTTTTCACTTCCTTCACTACCGCTCGGAATTTACCTAGTTCGGTCTTATAAATACGGTCGGCCCGGTCATCACGAGCAACTTTGCGGTTCGGCGGAATTTCGACGACATCTAGTTCGTAAATCTCATGAAACTCTTCGGCTTCGGTGAGGGCGGTACCAGTCATGCCTGCCAGTTTGTCATACAAACGGAAGTAATTCTGGAACGTAATCGTGGCTAAGGTCATCGATTCTTCTTGTACTTCAACACCTTCTTTAGCTTCGATGGCTTGGTGCAAGCCTTCGTTATAACGCCTACCTTTTAGGAGTCGGCCGGTAAATTCATCGACAATCACAACTTCGCCTTCGTGGGTCACCACATAGTCTTTGTCTCGCTTAAAGAGCGCCTGGGCCTTCATGGCTTGATCAAGGTGATAAATAGTGCGAATATTCTCAGCGCTATACAGGCTGGTAATACCTAGAATCTTCTCTATCTGCTCAACACCCTCATCGGTTAATACCACTGAGCGTTGCTTCTCATCAACTTCGTAGTGTGTCTCTTTCTTGAGTTGTCGGGCAACTTTGGAAAACTGTGCGTAAGCATTTCCACTGGTCACAGCCGGTGCCGAAATAATCAGCGGCGTCCGCGCTTCATCAATCAAAATGGAGTCGACTTCGTCAACAATGGCGTAATGTAGTTCACGCTGACGTAATTGATCGACTTCACGCACCATGTTGTCGCGCAAGTAATCAAAGCCGAATTCGTTGTTGGTGCCATACGTAATGTCTGCTTCGTAGGCTTCCTGCCTAGTGCACGGTTTGAGATGGCGAAAACGCTCGTCATCATGTTTGCTGTTATTGAATGCGGGATCATAAATAAGTGATTCGTCAGCAATAATAACTGCTGTTTTGAGTCCAAGGAAACTGTAGATTTGACCCATCCAGCCCGCGTCACGTTGCACCAAGTAGTCGTTCACCGACACAACGTGCACACCACGACCAGTTAAGGCATTTAGATACACCGGCAGTGTTGCAACTAGGGTTTTTCCTTCACCTGTTTTCATTTCGGCCACGCTGCCTTCATGGAGCACCATGCCGCCGATCAGCTGCACGTCATAATGGCGTTGGCTAAGCACGCGCGTAGCTGCCTCTCGAACGACCGCAAAGGCATCGGGTAGCAACTTATCAAGACCTTCTTTTTCCAGACGACCGCGCAAGACATCGGTTTGTTTTTTAAGCTCCGTGTCGCTCATTGCCTTGTACTTGTCGCCCAGCGCGTTAATTTCGTGGACGCGCTTACGCATGCGCTTTAGTGTCTTGGCCTGGGGATCACCCAGTACTCGCTTAAAAATCTTCTTCATACACCCCTATATGTGAAGCGCGGCCACCACCACGTTTCGAGCTATTAGTTTTCTTTCCCTCCGCCGTTATCCATGACTGGACAATGGCGCTTTACAGAGATTAATTGTACCCTACTAGCGTCATCGGCGCGAGGTTATTTTTACACTTCTACTGCTATGGTTTTTAGGTGCGGCGCAGCTTGTTGACGATTCGGCGACGCAAACGATGCCGGCTTTCGTGCGTTTCTTTGTATTTTTTTAGCAGATTCTTGAGTTTTGTTTCAACAATATCAACGGCTGCGTAAATGCTGTCTCTTATACACATCT
>JAHBAU020000026.1 GCA_018499905.2 Candidatus Saccharimonadota bacterium
TGCTTGAGCGCTTGTCAAACTGGGCTTAATTATGTCATGCGTGGCGATGAGGTGATTGGGCTAGTACGGGCATTTTTGTATGCAGGGTCACGCTCAGTGATGCTCAGTTTGTGGACTGTAGACGAGGTTTCGACTCGGTTGTTAATGGAAATGTTCTATCAGGAATTGATGACGCTCGAAACCTACAAAGTCACGGCCAGCACCGCCTTGGCGCTTAGCCGCGCCCAAGCCTATTTGCGCAATATGACTGCCCAAGACATTATGCAAGCACTCAGAGCACGTGACATGAGCATCTCGCAAATTGAGCAATATCTAACCACATTGGCCCACATGCACGCTGGTCATGGCAGCTATGCCCAGCACGACGCATTGTTTAGCCACCCTTTTTATTGGGCCGGTTTTTATTTGGTGGGCGAAAAATTTTTTAAGGTTCAAAATTCGTAACGATAGCCGAATCATTGCTCATTAAAGATAGAAATAAGGAATAACACAGATAAAACGCAAAATGTAAATTTTGCAGCTGGTTATCCTCGCATTTTAAAACCCCGAAAAAACACGAAAGACCCCGCCGAAGTTTGGTCGCCAAGACGGAGTCTCTCACAGTAAACAAAGCACCCGAAGGCATGTTGCCCTTTCGTTAGCCCTTGCTTGCGTTAAGTATATACAGGTTGGGTGGTTTGTCAATAGCCTATTTTATGATTTAGCGATATTCCCTCTTCTGTCCCCAACTTTCCTCAGCCTCATTGATGCATAACAACATGCGTCCCACGATTTCCAAATCTTTTCAAGTTAAAAATCCAGTCAAACCAATAAAAGCGATTGGCACATCATAGATGTGCTAACGCCAATTTCTATAAAAATCATGAATACATTTTCAAAAAGCTTAATGAGCATGACGGCTGTTGCTGTCATTGCCTCAGTATCTTATGGTGTTGGTGTTTATAACCGCCAAGACAAAGTGAACGCCCAAATTCAAACGGTTAATTTTGCAACAGACCGAAATAATAATCTAGGAACGATCAACCCTGCGGCCCCAGAAAAAACTGGTCCAGTCGAGAGCGATGCGCCAAATCAAGCCAATAAACAAGCGCCAGATACCTCATTGGTAGAGAATGAAATCCTTCCAGATCGCTTTATTGCCCTGTTCAAAGACACAAAATCGTATCAAGAAGCCCTAGATCGCGCCACGCGTGCAGGGGCAAAGGACATTTCAAAATTTGATGCGCTCAACGGCTTTGCAGCAACTTTGTCAAGCGCAGCCGCTAGCGAGCTTAAAAGCAATCCAAATCTTGCGGCCTTTGAGCAAGATCGTATGATGAAGCTTGACGACCCCAATAGTGATGTGAAAACTCAGGGTGCAACTCAAAACGTTGAAGAGCCAAATGATCCAGCAAAAAAAGAAGATGCATCTCTTAAAGTAACCCAGCCAGCAGCTTCATTATGGGGACTGGATCGAATTGACCAGCGCGATTTGCCACTCAATACAAATTATGAATACGGTTGGGATGGGACAAACGTAACCGCTTATATCATTGACACAGGCATTTATAGCGCCCATAGTGAATTTGGCGGACGTGCAAACTTAGGTGTCGATTTTGTTGGTGGGGCCAATCCTGGTGGCGATTGTCACGGTCATGGCACACACGTTGCTGGTACTATTGGTGGCAAAACATATGGGGTTGCCAAAAATGTGAAATTGGTGGGTGTGCGTGTGCTAAATTGCGGTGGTAGCGGCAGCTACAGCGGTGTCATCAATGGTGTCAACTGGACACTTAGCCAATACTTGGCAGGTGGCAAAAAAGCATCCGTTGTAAATATGAGTTTAGGTGGCGGGGTGAGTGCAGCCCTAAATACTGCGGTTAATTCGGCTGTGTCAAGTGGCTTGCCTTTTGTAGTGGCGGCAGGAAATAGCAATGCCAATGCCTGTAGCTTTTCACCTGCCAGTGCAGCTTCAGCAATTACGGTTGGGGCATCCACCAATACAGACACACGTGCAACTGCTTTCTCAAACTGGGGTTCATGTGTAGATATTTTTGCACCCGGCGCTGGCGTTACTTCAGCCTATATTGGCAACCCAACTGCAACGGCAACTTGGAATGGCACGTCTATGGCCTCACCCCATGTTGCCGGTATTGCTGCACTCATGCTTCAAGTTACACCCAGTGCCACCCCAGCCCAACTAACTGGCAACATCTTGGCCTCGGCTTCTGCAAACAAGCTGGCTGCGGCATCCTTAGGTGCTGGCTCACCAAACCTGCTTGCATATGCTTACCCAAGCTGTGTCGTCAATACGGCTGATAATACGCATAACTGCCAAAACATGCCTGGCATCTCATTCCCTGTTGCCCCAGCATCGAACAAGGCTGTGGCTCAAGTGTGTATCCCACAAATCAAAACCATCAGCCCAAGCAGCCCTATTGTCAGCACAGGCGGTTTTAGCAAGATCGGTTATCGGGTGCAATACACGAGTGCCCCAACCGGCTGGTCGCTAAACATCGGCGATTCATCCTCCAACGATGGTTGGTCTGGCGATTATGGCACTGCGCCAAACAACTACAACGCAGAAATGGAGATCAATGGCACCTCTATGAATGCCTATACCCAAGGTGGTTCACCATCAGTCATTTGGCGCGTTCTGGGTGTTGCGAATGTCGTTACTGCTGGTTCAACGATCACACTAACTGTAAGTGATAGTGAACTCAATTGGGCAACTTCGACCAGCTTAGGCTCACCGGGCATGGTTAATGTGCCCAACCGTTTGTATGGCTTGGCAGGACAATCCGATTATTGTGTGTTTAGCGGCTTAAATCGGGTAATTAATACTGCTGGGCGCTCTGGCTCAGGTGTAGGTAACGCAATGATTACCTTGTTCCCTTAGTTCTGATCGTTACAACCATAACCCCACCTTAACAATATCAAATTAAGCAAGTGGTGTGCCGATTTCACGCGATTCCCTCTGCCGCAAGCGAAGGGAATCGCGTGAAATTGGCGAAAACGCACTCATCGCTTCAAATCTGAACAACAACAACGCATCGCTTGGCTGCTAGTTGTTTCAAGCCTTAAAAATCAAGATTAACAAAAAACGGTAGTGGTCAAAATGCCAATGCCTTGTTCAAATTGTAACGAATAATGAAGAGACGAGTGACAAGATCATGGTAAAAATCGGATTTTGAAAATGACA
>JAHBAU020000038.1 GCA_018499905.2 Candidatus Saccharimonadota bacterium
AGATGTGTATAAGAGACAGTAATAAGGCAGTGTGATGCGAATGTCATTATTGCCGCTTAAACTAATACGCAGATTCTTGGCGCCACGACGCCGAAAAATTTTAACCGTGCCAATTTCCGGGATGTCGACAATTTTAGGCATTTGTTAAGCAAAAACCTGCTTAGCGGATCATGATATTGCGGCGGCTCAAGTTTACCCGGCCAGCAGTAGGATTTGGCACTAGATTAACTAGCCCAGGCTTGGCAACACCGTTACTGAGGACATCGGCTTTTAAAAGGCCCATTTCATACAATCGCTTTACGACCGCACTTTTTTGCGTGTGGAAAGTGTGCTTGCCGCTAATGACCATGTAATCTTCGGCTTCGTTGGGGTTTTGCATGTGCTTGGCGTAATTTTCAAAGCTTTGACGAGTGTAGCTAACAGCATATTTATCATCGCTTTTTCGGCGATCACGTTGGCCAAGTCGGACGAGGGCACTTTCGGGATCGATTTGGAGCCATACCAACAGAACATCAACTTTAGCTCTTCTGGCCATATCGCGTAGTGATCGGCGATCTGCTAGACGGCTGGCGTTTGTATCGTAGACGACGCTGATACCTGCCTGCAAAAACTCGGCAGTCATGTATTGCATAAGATGTGAAACTACACTGTCTTCTTGTTTGTCATAGCGTGGAGTTTCAAACAATTCGCCGCGGATTCGATCACCATGAACGTGGGCCACATTAATTGATTCGGCCAGTTGTCGGGCAAAATGAGTCTTGCCAGCACCAGGGAACCCGTAAAGGAGAACAAGAAGGGGACGGGTGAGGATAATTTTTGCCATAAGATATATTGTATAACAGAATCCATGTCCTAAGAAAAGTTTAATTCCGGGGAGCAATAGAGTAGAATAAACTGGAAATCGTAGGGGAGTAGCTCAGCTGGCTAGAGCATCGGTCTTAGAAAACCGAGGTGAGAACAGCCGGGGGCTGTTCGCAAGGCCGGAGACCCGGCGCACATTAGTGCCCGAGTCGAGGCGGGGTCGCAACTGATTTGCACGCTTGCTTGCAAGTAAGATTGTGACAGCAGGTTCGAATTCCGTTCAAAATTTGTTTACAATATAGGAAGTAGCCGTAGGGGAGTAGCTCAGCTGGCTAGAGCATCGGTCTCCAAAACCGAGGGTCGCAGGTTCGAATCCTGTCTCCCCTGCCAAAAGTAGTTCGGAATGCAATGCAGGTAACAAAAAACAACGACCATTCCTGGTCGTTGTTTTGTCCCCAGAAGCAGGCAACTATTTCAAGTCGTTGATGCGTTGAACTCTAGTATCGCTTTTTAGGATTGATTTGAACTTCGTGAATGGTTCACCTGTCAGTGTCCATGCACCAGTGTCGCTGTTTTGGCTCGAGTCGAAATAGGAGTAAGCAACCAAATCCTTTTTGTTGTCGAAGCTCCAGTCCCAGAATGCCTGCATTTCATTGGCAGTCGTCGCATCGGTGCCACGGTTGCCCCACTCACCGATACAGTACGGGATGTTCTTGGCTTCAACCCAATTAGTGAAGGTCGTCCAGTTGGCATTGAGCGCTGATCCGTTGGTCGTGTCGTTGTAGTGGTCCACACAATAGGCATCCCAAATTCCGTCAACCCACCAATCGCTCGGATTTCGGCCGGAAGCGTCTTTCCAAGTGTAAGACATGAGGATGGGCATGAACGCGACATTCTTTGTGCCCACTGCCGTCATCCTCTGGCGAATACGTATCTGCATAGAGCGCCATCCTGGAGCTCCGGAGACGTCATCTTCGCCATTAGGTCCAGCACAATTTGGCTTACAGCCACCTTCAGGTTCATGGTTAAATACCAACCAAATAGGTTTACCGTACGAATCTAACTGTTTGAGCATTTTGTCGATTTCGGCGTCATATTTACCGCTTCCCATATCTTTCCAGGCTTCACCTTTGACAGATATGAAAGGTAAGCGGTTATTCGCGAGATCGTTAACAATTGTTTTGTACATGTTGCTGTTCAGGTTTGTAGCATTGTCCCACTGCCAGAAGGTTCGTCGAATAGCGAGTGATGTTCCGGTGGCGTTCTCAAATCTCGATACTGGGTCGCCATTTGATTCAATAGAAGCTCCCCAATAGGCTTTTTTGCTGACTTTTGGATTTGGGTCGCCAGGGAAGCGTTGGGTGGCGGTAGTCGTGTTTTTAACGGTTACCGTACCTGAAGCTTCGCTGGAAAGACCGTCTGAATCAAAAGCTTTGGCCTTGATAACTACTGTACCGTTTGCGAAGGCTGTTGTATCCCATGGCACGCTATAGTTGGACGTATCGTCGCTTTTTAGAAGTGTGTCATTGGCATAGAAATCGACGCGGCTAACTGCTTTATCATCTTTAGCACTCGCTAAGAATGTGACTGTTCCGCTGACCGATTCTGAATTAAGTGGTTTTGAAATAACAACCGAAGGCGCAACTAGACCCGCCTCAGGATAAGTAATCTTTAGTTTGTATCCTTTGGATGTGCTTAGGTCTGCTTTTGTGGTTAATTTCAGTTTGTATGTGCCGGCGTTAACCTTTAGATTTAATGTGGCCCCGGGTTTTGGCTTGGCCATGATTGAGCCAACTGTGCTCCCGCTGCTATTTGATACTGTTAACAAAAGATCTCCAGTATTGTTTTGGGCGACAATTGACATTGTTCCGGTGCCAGTTGACAGTGTGTATTCCGCGCTTTGGTTTGTTGAGTTTATAACTCCGAAATACTCAACATAGATCGATGCCGCAAAACTTCGAATAAGCATAATGGCACCAATAGAAGCGAATGCTAGCCCGAACCAGACCATTGATTTATTCTTGAAAAATCCACGGCTAAGTTTGTTTTTACTTCTTTTACGATTACTGCGAACCGGTGCCTTTGTGGCTTTTTTTGCGGTGGCCATAGTTAGCCTTTCACTTTTATTTTTGTATGGTTATGGTTTAAATCTACGCCCCTCGTTTACGAAATGCAAGCCTCACCGAAGTGGGTTGTGATCATAATCATACAAAACAGCAATTATGTTTGTGCTTATGGACTGTCATCTCTATAATTCAATCTGAAAAACCATAAGCTTTTGGCAGGAAAATGAAAATACTGATGCTTGGTTGGGAACTACCTCCCCACAACAGCGGTGGACTGGGTGTGGCGTGTTACCAATTGTGTAAAAACTTAGCCGAGAGCGGTGCTGACATTGATTTTGTCCTACCTTACGATGCCGATCATCAGATTAGTTTCATGAATATTACTGCCGCCCATCCTCAAGGAATCGCCGCTATCTTGAAGTCCGGTATTGCTTATGACAGTTACAAATACATTTATGAAGATGGTCACGAAGAAACGCTGAGCGTGTATGACCAGCAGTCTTTGTATGAAATGTCGGTGGCTCGCTTGGCTGAGCAAAAGGAATTCGATATTATTCACGCCCACGATTGGCTGACTTTTCGGGCGGGCATTCGGGTAAAGCAGCAGTCGGGCAAGCCCCTCATTGCACACGTGCACTCTATTGAAAGTGATCGTGCTGGTGGCGCCAAGGGTAACCCAATTGTGCGCGACATTGAGTACAATGCTTTTCTGGTTGCGGATAAGATTATCGCCGTCAGTGACTTCACTCGGCAGAGCATTGTGCGCGAATACGGCATCCCTGTTGAAAAGATTGAGGTCGTGCATAACAGTATTGATCCGCAGTTGTTTGAAGAGCTTGAAGGCGAGAATACCTACCGCTACTTGCAAACCATGAAGCAGCAGGGCTACCGCGTGGTTGTTAACGTCGGGCGGCTGACCATCCAAAAAGGTTTAACTGGGTTTCTGAAAGCCGCCAAACTGGTGGTTGATCACCGGCCAAAGACCATATTTTTGATTGTCGGTAATGGTGATCAATACGAGGAGCTCGTTACCCTGGCTGCTGATCTCGGTATTGGCCGCAATGTTCTATTTGTTGGTTTTCAGCGCGGGAGTCGCTGGCGGGATGCCTTTGCCGTCGCCGACTTATTCGTGATGCCATCGGTATCAGAGCCATTTGGCATCGTCGCATTAGAGGCGGTCGGCTATGGCACACCGGTTCTCATGAGCCGGCAGTCTGGTGTGTCTGAAGTGCTACAGAATGCGCTTAAGGTAGATTTTTGGGACGAAAAAGAAATGGCTAATCAGATGGTGGGCGCCTTATCAAGCCAGCCCTTACTCGACGAAATGCTGGCAGGGTCAACCAGAGAATATAATCAGATGTCCTGGGTCGGATCAGCCAATAAAATTATGGGCTTGTATGCAGAGCATCAAGGAGCGGCAGCGTGAAAGCCATAGTACTTTACCTGCACGTGCATCAACCCTATAGGGTCAAGCACTACACCATTTTTGACGCCGGCTACGACCACCAGTATTTTGATGCCGAGTATCATGATCGGACGAGCAACCAACGCATCATTCATAAAGTTGCCGAAAAATCCTATATTCCAACAAACAAGCACCTACTTGATCTTTTAGAGCGCCATCCTGAGTTTCGGTTGAGTTTGTCAATTACTGGCACGTTGCTTGAGCAGCTCCGTGAGTGGGCGCCCGAAGTCCTGGCATCATTCCAAGCCCTGACAGCGACTGGTCGGGTGGAGATTGTAGCCGAAACCTACCACCACTCCTTAGCCTTTTTCTATTCGCGCCAAGAGTTTGAAGCACAGGTAGATATGCACCGACGATTGGTTGAAGAGTTGTTCGGCCAAACACCCAAAGCCTTTCGTAACACCGAGCTGGCTTACAACAATGAACTGGCCATGTGGGCGGAGAGCAAAGGCTACAAGGCCATACTCGCCGAGGGGTGGGATAAATACTTAGGCTGGCGCAGCCCTAACTTTATGTACCGTCCGGTAACGGCTCCCAACATCAAGCTGCTGCTCAAAAACTATAAATTAAGTGACGATATTGCTTTCCGGTTTGGTGATCAAAACTGGAGTGAGTGGCCGCTGACAGCCGATAAATTTACGCACTGGCTGAATAATAGCGGTGAGGCCACGAATTTTGGCCTATTCATGGATTACGAGACGTTCGGTGAGCATCAATGGGGTGAAACGGGTATATTCAGCTTCTTAAACCACTTGCCAGATCAATGGCTCAAGACTGCAGGCAATACGTTTATGA
The DNA here is from genome assembly GCA_018499905.2 of Candidatus Saccharimonadota bacterium. Classification (GTDB taxonomy): domain Bacteria; phylum Patescibacteriota; class Saccharimonadia; order Saccharimonadales; family AQU-01; genus AQU-01. Next base: position 5,128 of record JAHBAU020000038.1, read on the forward strand.
CTGTTTCCGAGGCCGCCGATCGCATCCAGGCAGTCGACAGCCTGGACATTCACGATACGGTCACCTGGGCCGACACCGAGCGCGATTTAAGCGCGTGGTTAGGCAATGGCATGCAACAAGAAGCCATTAAGGCCATCTACAGCGTAGAGCAAAAAGTTCTTTCAAGTGGTGACCTGGCTTTAATTGCCGACTGGCGGCGGCTGCAAACCTCGGATCACTTTTACTACATGTGCACCAAATGGTTTAAGGACGGCGACATCCATGCCTACTTTAGTCCGTATGAAACACCGTATGTTGCCTATATTGCATTCATGAATGCCTGGCATGATATACAATACAGATTAAGCGAAAGAGGAATAGAGGTGTGATGGCAGCTGGGTGGGCAAGCAAAACAAAATTTCGAATTTCGAATTTCGAATTTCGAATTCTCTGTTACATCGAAGTCTTGCCAGATTTCAAAATTCAAAATTCGAAACTAGTCATTGCGACCGAAGGGAGCTACGGTGGGTAGACCAGTCATGCTGGGGAATGGTAGTTTGACCGTTGGCATCAACGAGTACGGCTTGGTGCACGACTTTTATTACCCCTACGTCGGTTTAGATAACCTCACAACCTCACGAGGCACTCAGCATAAGATTGGGGTGTGGGTTAACGGCCACTTTAGCTGGGTTGACGACGGCAGCTGGAATAGCAAAATCAATTTTGAAGCCGATGCCATGGTCAGCGAGATCAGGTTGAGTCATGCCGAACTTGGCGTTGAACTGTATTTAAAAGATTTCGTTGACAGTCAGTACAACGCCTTTTGCCGACATCTAACAGTGACAAATCTATTCAATGATCGTCGTGAGATACGGGTGTTTTTCCATCAAGCGTTTCAGATTTCACGGGCCGGGCGAGCCGATACCGGATTGTTTGTTCCCGAAGCCAATTACATCCTTGATTACAAAGGCCGGTGTAGTTTGCTGATTTATGGCCAGGATCAGCAGGGTAAGCCGTTTGATCAATTTGCTATTGGCGTCTATGGCATCGAGGGCAAGGAAGGAACGTACCGCGATGCAGAGGACGGTGAACTCTCCGGCAGCCCGGTGGAGCACGGAGGGATTGACTCTGTTATTCGGTTTGTATCACAGCTGGAGGCGCATGCTTCAACAACCTTTGATTATTGGGTAGTGGCGGCCGATTCACAGTATAGTGCCGAATCAATTCATGAGATCATGCTCAGCGATGGGTTGTCTAAACGACTAGAGTTGACTCGTAAGGAATGGCACGATTGGCTAGGCGTTGCCGACAAAGGGCTCAAAAGTATTGATCACCAGTTCTTGCCAATCGTGAAAAAGTCACTGATGCTTATAAAAGTACACACCGATAAGCGTGGTGGGATTATCGCCTCTTGCGACTCATCGATCTATAACTACGGCCGCGACTACTATAGTTACGTCTGGCCGCGCGATGGCGCCTATGCCATGTGGCCGCTGATTCGGTTGGGCTATATGGATGAACCACGGGCGTTCTTTGAGTTTTGCCGTGATATCTTGACCAAAGACGGTTACCTGATGCACAAGTACCAGCCCGACCGGGCAATTGGGAGCACTTGGCACCCGCTATTGCATGGTAAGCGCAAAGAACTGGCCATTCAGGAAGACGAGACAGCCATCGTAGTCTTTATGCTCGGTGAATACTATCGTTGCAGTAAGGATATCGATTTTGTCCGCAACCTCTACAACACACTTATCCAGCCAGCAGCGAATTTTATGGCGCAGTTTATCGATGCCGAAACAGGCTTGCCGCATGCCAGTTATGACTTATGGGAAGAGAAGTTCTTGACCAATACCTATACGGTTGCGGTTGTCTACCAAGCACTCTTAACTGCGGCTAAGTTTGCCGAGATGTTTGAGTATCCCGATGATTCGGTGAAGTGGCGCAAGGCGGCGGAAGAGTTGCTGCGGCATCAAGATCTTTTGTTTGATACTGATCGTCAGTTGTATCGAAAAGGCATTTTGCTTGGTGATAATGGGCAGCTCACGTATGACAATACGCTCGATATCTCCAGCATGTATGGCATAGCCATGTTCAACTATTTTGAAGATGATTCGCCGCTAACCAACACACTTGAAAAGGTTGAATCTATCTTGCTCAACCAGTCGCCAGCCGGTGGATCCCCTCGCTATGAGCACGATCATTACTTTGAAAGCGAGCCACAGTATATGGGCAACCCATGGTTTGTGACGAGTCTATGGATTGCACAATATTATATTCGGATTGGGCGAGCCGATGATGGAAAAAGACTGGTTGACTGGTCACTGGCACACAGCTTGCCGAGTGGTGTCTTGTCGGAACAGGTGCACCCAACTGGTGGTCACGCAGTGTCAGTCACGCCTTTGGTCTGGAGCCACGCCGAATTGATTAATACCATTTTGGATTTGAGTGAAGAAGTGAACTAGTTTACTCGCCTGAGAGACGGGTACGGTTCAGGAACTTAGCAATCAAAGCAATTCCAATTATTGGTACAACAATCACACCAGCTACGCCAGCCCCGAAGTTAATTGCGCCCTCGTGCTGTTGGGCAAAAGTCGGTTCTTCTAATTCCGAAGTTGGCTGATCAATAAGAGCGTCAGAAACCAAGTGACCTGCTACATAACTGCCTGCCACGACTGCCTTGATAATGTCGTCAAGCCCTTCGCCTCTTTCGCTCATACCGACAAACCTATTTTTTGACTTCGTTGCGGCCGAGGTTCATTTTGGTTTCGGTGTACCAAACATGCTTGCGGGCAACAGGATCATACTTCTTGAGGCGCAGTTTATCAGGGGTATTCATGGTATTTTTAGTCGTGTAATAATGCCGGTGTCCAGTTTCTTCGGACACCAGTCCAACGATTTTTCGTTTATCGCCCTTCTTAGCCATGTAATTCTCTCTGTCGGTTGATTATGAATATTTCTTGGGGTACTCTAGCAGATCTACCTCTTATGGTCAAGGCTCAAGCTAGGTCTTTCTTGTCGGGCATAACTAGTGCAGCAATGATATAGAACACAATACCTGCGCCGCCAATAAATATTGACGCCACCATGGCTAGCCGAATGAGAGTTACGTCAAGCTCAAAATATTCGGATAATCCAGCACAGACACCGGCAATTTTGCCCTGTTCAGAAATTTTATATAAACGCTTGTCTTTCCAGCTGGTCATGATAATTCCTTAATATTTATGGAGCCCAAGACGAGGATTGAACTCGTGACCTCATCCTTACCATGGATGCGCTCTACCACTGAGCTACTTGGGCATTGTGTATTCAATTGCTTCATTAAGATAACAAATTGTATCTGTTTTTGCTACACTAAAGAGTAAAGATAATAGGTACTGCTACATGCGTAATAAACTCCGTGTTTTGATCTCGCTAATGGTTTTTGGATGGCTCCTTAGTGGGGTTCTGTGGGCGCCGCACACAGTACACGCTGATGCAAACGACTTCGTTATTAATTCATTTGAAGCTGACTATACCCTAACCAAGGCTGACAATCAGGGCCATCTCGACATTATCGAAGATATTAATTTGACCTTTAACTCTTATAATCACGGTATTTTGCGCGCCATTCCCAACAGCTATAAGGGACACAGGCTCAGTATAAAAGTCAAAAATTTATCGTCGAACAGTGGCGCCGCAACACAATTCACTACCTACGAGTCGAATGGCAATACTGTGCTCAAAATTGGCGATCCAAATAAAACAATCACCGGCAAGCAGCATTACCGTGTTGAATACGGCGTGGATAATGTTATTAGTTTTTATGATGATCACGATGAGCTGTATTGGGATATCAACGGAACCGAGTGGCAGCAACCGTTTGAGGCGGTCAAAGTGACTTTGCACTACGGCAACGCGCCAATTATCAAAGATGTCACCGTGCGTTTTGGTCCCGATGGCCAACCGCTTGATGAAAAGCTGATGCCAACTTGCTATACCGGCAGTTTTGGTCAAACGACCCAGGCCTGCCAGATTGCCAAGGGCAGTGACCAAGTAGCCTTTCGCACTAGTACACCGCTTGTCGCTTCAGAAACCCTGACGATGTTGGTGCCATTCGAAAAGGGTTATTTCTCGCCGTCAAGCTGGCTTGAAACACTTCGGGAATATTCAAAAGAAATCATCGGCTTTTTGACCATGCCGTTGGTCGTTGGCAGTTGGGCCTTTTACCAATGGCGTAAGCACGGTCGTGACGGAAAGGGCAAGGGCGTCATCGTACCGCAATATGATGCGCCTGATGATTTGCGGCCGATGGAAGTTGGGAGCCTGGTTGACTTTACTTCCGACAACCGTGACGTTACAGCGACTTTGATTGATCTGGCAGTTCGGGGTTACTTAAGAATTGTAGAGACCAAAGTTAATAAGCGCCTAGCGCGCGACACAGTCGAGTACTCATTTGTCCTGCTCAATGCCGATACTAGTGCACTCAAAGCCTATGAATCCAAGATGCTCAGTGGCATGTTCCCAGGGCTAACCATCAACGATGTCAGTGATGTTAAGGCGCTAAAAAAGCAAAAGTTTTACACCGATGTTGCCGCCATGAAAAAGCAGGTGACTGAAAGTCTGACCAAACAAGGCTACTACAGGGCAAATCCCACAAAAGCCGGTACTAAGCTTTGGGCGGTCGCCGCTGTACTGTTCTTTGTCTTGTATTTCCTCGGCGGTCTTCTCGGACCTGCTTACGCAATCGGCGCTGTCGCAGCCCTGTTTATTGCTATCGGTTTTGCGGCTGTTATGCCAGCCCGCACCGAAAAAGGCACATTGGCCCGTGAGCATGCTGAAGGGCTCAAGCTATATATGGAAGTTGCTGAAAAAGAACGTTTAGCCATGATGCAAAGCCCGGATTCACCCTATAACGACAGCGGCCCGGCACCAAAGAAAACGGTAAAGCTCTTTGAAAAACTGTTGCCCTACGCTATTGCCCTAAAGGTTGAAAAGGAATGGGCTAAACAGTTTGAGGATATGTATAAGACGCCACCAGACTGGTATAGCGGCAACTGGACAACCTTTAATGCCTTTTATCTGGCTAATACACTGACAACTGGCATGGCGACGAGTATGAACACGGCATTCGCTGCTCCTGGCAGTTCTGGTGGGTCAGGCTTTTCGGGCGGTGGTGGTTTCTCCGGCGGCGGCGGTGGCGGTGCTGTCTCTTATACACATCT